>JAHKXX010000281.1 GCA_020627425.1 bacterium | reverse complement strand
TTTCTGAGTATTTCTGTAAAAACTCTTATATATGTGATCAGCTTGATTGTGTGATTACCAAAATAGTATTATCCTGTAGAAGGTTTTTTCCTGTCTGTCGCACCGGCTATTTCAGTGCAATTCTATTACCGATAGCATCATTTTCTATATTTGCACGAGGTACCGTATATTTTGCTTTGATATCATCAATTGATTTCCTGCTTCGAAACATCATCATTCATTCGGTCAAGAATAAAGATGAACTTTTAATTTTCTCTTCCTGATCCCAAAAACTTTTGGTTAATTATATATCCTTATCTTTCATCTTTCCTTTTTTTACCCAAAAAAAAGTCCTGATGATAATTCTGGTACAACAGGGTATCTGAATAACAGATACCCTGTGATAAATACCGAATATTTTATTATCTGTCAATAGAAAGTGTATCTACCTTGAGATACTCACGGGGAGTTTCTGTATCCTTCAGCTTGCCGTCAACATAATCGAAGGTCTCAAGTCCTCCTGCTGCACGCAGACAAAGCTTGCCCTCTTCTACTGTCCATCTCAGAGCAACATCGTCGCCGCTTTCAAATCTGTACTTGCCTGTGCCGTCCTCATAAAGCTCAAAGGCATAGTATTCATCTGCAACTGCGTGTTCCCATGAGCCGAAAAATGCAGAATATCCGGAATAATCTGTGCTGCCTTTATCTGCTGATGCTTCGCTTGTTTCTGAGCTTTCCTCTGTTGATTCTGTTGTGCTTTCTTCATTTGACTCTGCTTTACTGTCCTCAGAAGACTCCTTTTTACTTTCCTCTGTCGATTTGCTTTCTCCTGATGATTTACTATCCTCGGCAGATTCGGTTTTACTCTCTTCTGAGGTTTCCGACTTGCTTTCATCCTTTGAGGATGCTACAGACGAAGCAGAGCTTTCCTGTTTGTTTCCGTTTCCTGCACATCCTGCACCCACGCAAGCGATCATTGCCGCTGCAATAAATACAGCAATCAGCTTCCACATTTTTGATTTCATAATGAATTTTCCTTTCGTAATTTGACTTTAAGCTTATATTTTTGCTTATACAAACATTATAACATAATCCGCGTAACAAATCAGCAACAAATAAGCTCGTTTATTTAAAAATCCTTTTAATAATTGAAATTTTGTTGAATATGTACACCATTACAGTTTCCTTCTATCTGCAATTGTTAAAATTGCAATATATCCTTTATAGCGTCGATTTATTGAAATATCAATATATTAATGATAGAATAAGTATAGTTATCAGATATTTCCCAAAATACGTATGCGAAAATGACTTATCACACCATAATGATATAACCACAAATTATGTCCCACGAGTCTCGCCTGCCGGCTCGGTCGGTGCTTCTCCCTACGGGAGAAGTGTCCACCGGACTCTCGCACCCTCTTAGGCAAGGAGCCATATAGCCGCTTTGTGGGAGTTAAATCTCCCACTGAATGCCAGCAAGCCTAAGCCCCCTTTGCTTGCCCTAAGCAAAGCTTTTAATCGGAATAATAATCTGGTATGAAAAGTGCGTAAAGGCAATGGACGGCTGGTATAATCTTTCGGAAATACAGAAACCCAAAATATCATTTTAATAACAAGGACAGATAAAAAATCAGGGTATTCGTAGAAACGAATACCATGATTATTTGCTCCATTGGTATTATCGGAGGCTCTATTTTGATCTTTTGCCCGTTTTCATTGCTTACATCTTTTTCATCATTCTAAATGTTTTCCGATATATACGCACGATTCATTATATCGGCTACTGCATATTACTGAAAACAGGGATAGCTGAAATAATACAAATAAAAGCAATAATTATTGTGGTTTTCCTAATAAAACAATTACTGCGCTGAAAGAAGATATTTCAGAGTGTCCTTGTTCGGGATAACGACACCGCGGATAAGTCTTTCGATTACACTGGGCATACGTTCTCTCGCAGTCTGATTCACCGCCGCATAAGCACCTATATTCGCACTTATATTGAATGCAGAAACAAGCCCGAATGTTTTCAGATACTCACCAAGCTGTGCAGGGTCTTTGAGCCCGGAATATTTCAGGAAAAAGAGCTGTCCGAGCTTTGCTACAAGCTGTGCGGACATTCCCATGCTGTACTCACACATCTGCGGAGTATTCTGCGGTGCGGAAACAAGATCTCTGAAAATAGCACCGTTATCGAGAATTTTCGGACCGTAGCAAACCTCTGTCATATCAATGAACATCAATTCGCCGTCCTTTATCATAATATTGCCGGAATGTGGGTCGCCGTGTATCAGCGTATCGGTAACAGCTATACTGTCGGCTATCTCGTGCATTACCGCAAG
>JAHKXX010000280.1 GCA_020627425.1 bacterium | reverse complement strand
GTGTTATGATGAAAAAATGGATAATTTCCGACCTTGATAAAAACAAAGTTCGCGAGCTTTCCAAAAAGTACGGGCTTCCTGTTTTTTCATCAATGTTATTAACAATAAGAGGAATTACGGAAAGAGAGGATATAGAAAGATTCTTCTCAAATGAATGTGATCTTTCCGATTCGTTTCTGATAAAGGATATGGATAAGGCTGTCAACAGAATAAAGGACGCTGTGGTGTCATATGAAAAGATATGTGTTTACGGTGACTATGACTGTGACGGAGTAACCTCTACGGCAATACTTTATTCCTTTTTGGAGTCTATGGGTGCCAATGTTATCTATTACATACCCAACAGAAATGATGAAGGCTACGGAATGAATATGGAGGCTGTAAAAAAGCTCAACGATAAAAAGGTAAAGCTTATTATTACGGTCGATAACGGTATTGCAGCTATAGACGAGATAAACTATGCAAATCAGATTGGTATAGATGTTGTGGTTACGGATCATCACAAGCCGCTCGATATATTACCGAATGCGGTTGCTGTTGTAAATCCCCACAGAGCTGACGATAATTCTCCCTTCAAGGATTTCTCCGGTGCAGGTATAGCTCTGAAGCTTCTTATAGCACTTGAGGGAAACAGCTTTTCGGTTGTCGAAAACTACACCGATCTTGCCGCACTCGGTACAGTTGCGGATCTGGTGCCTATAAACGGTGAAAACCGAGATATAATAAAATCAGGACTTATAAATATCCAAAATACAGAGAGAGTCGGACTTGCCGCACTCTGCGAAAGCTCAGGTACAGAGAATATCACCGCGGGAACTATTGGCTTTCGTTTGGGTCCGAGAATAAATGCTGCCGGCAGACTCGGCTCGGCATATGACGCTCTCAGGCTTATGCTGACGGAGGATGATTTCGAAGCAAAAAAAGGAGCTGAGCTTCTCAGTAAACTGAATGCCCAAAGACAGGATATAGAGCTTCAGATATATAATGAAATAATAGAACTGATCAAAAGCCGACCCACTCTGGCTTCAGACAGAGTAATGGTCATATCCTCCAAGGACTGGAATGCCGGTGTAGTCGGTATAGTGTCATCACGTATAACCGAAAAATACGGCAAGCCCTCTATAATTATCTCTGAGGATGGAGATGTATGCAAGGCGTCCGGCAGAAGTATCGGCGGTTTTTCACTTGTAGATGCAGTATTTGCCTGCTCCGACCTGCTCGTGAAATACGGCGGACATCCAATGGCAGTAGGCTTTAGTATAAAAAAAGAAAACATAGACAAATTCAGGGTTGCAATAAATGACTACGCCGAAAAGGAAGAGCATATGCCGCTTGCGAGCATCAGGCTTGACTGCAACCTGAATCCGAATACTATAGTAATAGATATGGTTCATCAGCTTGAAAGCTTTGAGCCTTTCGGATACGGAAATCCGAAGCCTGTGTTTGGACTTACGGGAATGAGACTTGATCATATAACGCCGCTTTCCGGCGGAAAGCATATAAAGCTTGCAGTAAGCCGCGACAAAGCAAGACTCAGCCTGTTAAAATTCAATACCTCAGCCCAAGAATTCCCTTATAGTGTCGGGGATGTGCTTGATTTTGCTGTAAATATAGAATCAAATACATTTCACGGAGTAGAGAGCCTGTCCTTTAATGTCAGGGATACAAAGCTCAACGGCTTTGACAACGAAAAGACTATGTACGGCGTTCAGGATTATGAGCTGTATAAAAGCGGCAGAAGATCAAAATTCAGGGGTAAGCCCGAAGCTTATTATCCTGAAAGAAATGAATTCGCACTTCTTTATGTCTTTCTTAAAAAAAGACCCGAAACGATATATTCTATTGATTCGCTTGTATACAGACTGAACGGAAGAATAAACACCTTCAAGCTTCTTATAATGCTTGATATTATGAAGGAGCTTTATTTAATAGATTACGAGCGTGATGCCGACAGACTCGAGATAAAAATCAGGGATGTAGTCGGCAAGGTGGATCTGAAGGCATCAAAAATATACAGAGGTCTAAGGGAGGATATAGGAAAAAATGTCTGAGCATCTTAAATACTATCAGGATTATAACGAGCTTGTTGAGCTTATGAAAAAAGGCGATCATCAGTACGATTACGAGCTGATAGACCGTGCATATCTTCTTGCCGAAAAAATGCACGGCGATCAGCGACGTGCGTCCGGTATACCGTATATTCTTCATCCGACCTCTGTTGCCTGTATACTTGCAGAGCTTGGTATGGACTCGGAGTCTATCGCTGCGGCTTTGCTGCACGATGTAGTAGAGGATACGCCGATAACTCTTGAAGAAGTTACCAAGCAGTTCGGAGCAGAAATAGCAGGTCTTATTGACGGAGTTACAAAGCTCGGAAAAATACCCTATTCCTCCAGAGAGGAGCAGCAGGCAGAGAATATAAGAAAAATGCTTATCGCTATGTCAAACGACATCAGAGTGATCATTATAAAGCTTGCCGACAGACTTCACAATATGCGGACGATCGAGTGTATGAAGGAACAGCACAGACGTGACAAGGCACTCGAGGTAATGGAGGTCTACGCGCCTATAGCACACAGACTCGGTATCCGCGCCATAAAGGAAGAACTGGAGGATCTTTCTATACGCTATCTTGACCCGGTAGGCTATGGAGAGATCGAAAGACAGCTTGAAGCAAAGAGTAAGGACAGGATCAATTTTGTCGCAGAGATAAAGCAGATGCTCTATGACAGGCTGAAGGATGAGATCAAGAATGTCTATATCGAGGGCAGAGTAAAGAGTATCCACGGTATCTATAAAAAGACCTTTATGAAGGGCAGAACCATGGATCAGATATACGATATATTTGCGGTGAGGGTCATTGTGGATTCCGTTGCCGACTGTTATAACGTGCTCGGCGTTGTTCACGACCTCTTTAAGCCTCTGCCGAACAGGTTTAAGGATTATATATCTACTCCAAAGCCGAATATGTATCAGTCGCTTCACACAACTGTTATCGGTAAAGAGGGTAT
>JAHKXX010000033.1 GCA_020627425.1 bacterium | reverse complement strand
GATGATATGGACGGTGTACCTACCCGCAGGGAAGGCGAGAGGCTTGCAGCGTCATATGTTAATTTTTATATATCAAATTCGGCTGTGATCGTGCCGCAGTTCGGTGACAAAAATGACAGCGCCGCAATAAAAACACTTAGTTGGCTTTTCCCGGACAGAAGTGTGCGTGGTATTTTTGCGGGGGATATACTTATCGGCGGTGGAAATATACACTGTATCACACAGCAGATACCATTTTTTACAGAAACGGAGGACTATATATGTCACTGATAAAGACTGCCGCAGTACAGATGTCTATGACGGATAGTATTCACGAGAATATAGAAAAGGCAGCCCTGCTCTGTACAAAGGCAGCAGAGGACGGAGCAAATATTATCCTGCTGCCGGAGCTTTTTGAGACCCCGTATTTTTGTCAGGAAAGAAACTATGATTATTATTCCCTTGCAAAAAGAACCGAAGAGGACGAAGCAGTAAAATATTTTTCCTCTCTTGCAAAAAAGCTCTCTGTCGTTATACCCGTTAGCTTTTATGAGCGTTTTGGAAACACTACCTTTAACTCTGTTGCCATTATTGACGCAGACGGCAGTGTTCTGGGTGTTTACCGCAAGACCCATATCCCTGATGACCACTTTTATCAGGAGAAGTTTTATTTTTCGCCGGGCGATACAGGCTTTAGGGTATGGGAAACACGCTTCGGAAGGATAGGAGTGGGGATATGCTGGGATCAGTGGTTCCCCGAGTGCGCGAGGGCTATGGCGCTGATGAATGCGGATATACTTCTTTATCCTACGGCGATAGGCTCCGAGCCGATACTTGAAGTAGACAGTATGCCGCACTGGCGCAGATGTATGCAGGGGCACGCTGCATCAAATATAATCCCTGTTGTTGCCGCGAACAGAGTCGGTACCGAGTCGGTATCTCCGAGCGACGACAACAACAATCAAAGCTCTTCTCTTACATTTTACGGCAGCTCGTTTATAACCGATGAAACAGGAGAGATAATAAAAAGTGCCGACAGAACCGGCGACTGCTTTATTTCGGCAGAATTTGATTTTGACAAAATAAGAGATATGCGACTCAGTTGGGGACTGTTTCGTGACAGACGCCCCGAGTGCTATAAAATAATATCATCAAGCTACTGATAGTTCCGGCAGGAAACGAAAATTTTCGTTTCCTGCCGTTTTTGTTGAATAGAAAAAAGCTTACGGCAAAAACTAAAACAGATGTGTTTTTAAGTTTGGAGGGAATCTCGTGGCTATTTCAGTCATAAGAACGGTTTTACTGTATTTTATCATAATCTTTGCCGTGAGAATGATGGGAAAAAGACAGATAAGCGAGATGCAGACCAGCGAGCTTGTTATTACCCTGCTTATGTCAAATATAGCCTCTATACCTATGCAGGATACCGACCAGTCTATGTTCAGCGGAATAATACCGATTTTCGTGCTGCTTGTGTGCGAGATAGCAGTGTCATATCTTATGCTGAGAAAAGCAAAAATAAGAAAAATACTCTGCGGCAAGCCTGTTGTGATAATCAATGACGGAGTTGTTGACCGCAGGGCTATGACAGAGCTTAGGCTCAGCACTGAGGAGCTTTTTGAACAGCTTCGGCAAAAGGACGTGTTTGCACTCGAGGACGTTGCCTATGCCGTTATAGAAACAAACGGAAAGCTCAGCGTTATGAGAAAGCCGGATTCAGAGCCTCCGAGCAGCCGGCAGCTTGGTATAAAGCCTCCTCACGGATATATTCAGGCTGTTGTTATCAGCGACGGCGAGATTGCCGATTATTCTCTGAAGCTCTGCGGGTTTGACAGGGCTTGGGTATATTCCATACTCAAAAGCAAAAAAATAAAGCAAAAGGATGTATTCATAATGACCTGTGACAAAACAGGGGCGTATAAGATAATTACAAAGTAAGAAAACGGAGGAATACTATGAGAAGGCTTTACGGTGCGCTTGCGGTGCTGTTTATCTGTGCGGTCGTTGTTATCACCGGCTACAGCATCAATACCGGAGTCGCCGGATATGTTTTTGAAAGCATTACCGAAGCAGAGCGCCTTTGCAAAAGCGGAGACCGGGACAGGACAAAAAAGGCAGTCTATGACGCAGAAAAATGCTGGAGCGAAAACCTTGATATAATGCTCCTGTTTGTGTCCCACGGCAAGGCTGACGAAATAGAATCAACGCTGTCCACAGCAAAAAGCTTCTTTGACAGCGGCAGCACCGATATGTTTCTTGCAAGCTGCAAAGAGGCGCAAATTGAGCTTAAGCATTTTATTGAAGCCGAAAAAACCGGTCTTTACAATATTCTATAGAGAGGAGGATACGTATGTATAAATTTATAGACGAGCTAAAAAAGCTGTACTCGGTAAAAGAGTATGATGGTATAAAGGAAGCAGAAAAGCCCTTATCATCTCAGCTTGAGCGAAACATAAACGAGCTTCGGCTGCGCTTTCGCAGCAGCGCCGACCTGACGATAAGACGGATAAGACTCGGGCAAAGACAGGCGGCAGTGGTCAATATAGACAATATGATAAACAAGGATATACTTGCACTTGGTATATTAAAGCCGCTGCTCGGATACGGCTTTGACGGTGACAAAGATATAATAAAGACCATAAAGGAAGAGATACTCTTTACCGATGACTTAACGGATGCGCTGACCTTTGAGCAGCTTGAAGCAAATATTATGTCTGGTTTTGTCGGTATTATGGTTGACGGACTGAACACGGCACTGTGTATCGGGATACAGGGATATGAAACAAGAGGAATAAGTGAGCCTGACAGCGACGTAGTACAGCGCGGCTCCAAGGAGGGCTTTGTAGAGCCTCTGAGGATAAATATATCTCTGATACGAAGAAGAATAAAAAATCCCCGTCTGCGATTTGAGACTATGAATATAGGAAAGGTAAGCAAAACAGAGGTCTGCCTTTGCTATCTGTCGGGAGTGGCGTCCTACGGTATAGTTGCAAGGGTAAAAAAACGGCTGAAAAAAGCAGATATAAACACCGTTCTAACCTCGGGCAGCGTCGCGGCATTTTTAGAGGACAGAAGGGACATATCCTTTTTCAGAGCTGTCGGTATCTCCCAGCGCCCGGATACGGTCTGCGGCAAAATAACAGAGGGCAGGATAGCCGTTATAATAGACGGCATACCGTCCGTGCTGATAGTTCCCTATCTTTTTTCGGAATATTTCCAGACCCTCGACGATTATTCAAACCGTGCTTATTTTGCGACCTTTACCCGGTGGCTGAAATACTGCGCGTTCTTTATCTCTATACTTCTGCCCGGACTCTATGTTTCACTGGGTACCTTTGACCCCGAGATGTTCCCGACGCTTATGCTGAATAAAATAGCAGGCTCCATAGCCTCTACTCCTCTGTCCCTGATGTCCGAGACCGTGCTTATACTTCTTGTTTACGAGCTGATGCGCGAATCCGGGCTTAGAATGCCGTCGCCGCTTGGCTATGCCGTCAGCATTGTCGGCGGTCTTGTCGTAGGAGATACGGCGATAAATGCCGGTCTTATCGGTGCGCCTACTCTGATGGTCGTTGCCGTTTGCGCCATATGTTCCTATGTCCTGCCGGATCTGTATGCGCCGTGTGCAGTGCTCAGGATCATTTTTACACTGGTCGGCGGACTTATGGGAGTATGGGGTACGGCAGTCCTGCTTTGTGTGGTGCTTGTGGGTATCTGTTCAAAGAACAGCTTCGGTATACCCTTTACCTCTCCTGTCAGCCCCTTTGGTTCCGTACTGTTTCGAGACGTGATAATCAGAGCCGGCAGCCGTGTGCTGTCGGGGAAAACAAAGCCCGTACAGGATATGCCCGGCAGTGAAAATAAGGAGGATATGTCTTGACTAAAAAAACCATAGTGACCTCGCCTCAGCTTTTTACGCTTATATTCGTGTCGAGAATATCATTAACGCTTATCACGACTCTTTCTCTGTCCGGTACAAGACAACTGTGGGAGCTTCTGCTGCCGGATATAATAATGCTGTTTCTGACGCTTCTACTTTTGCTGCCGATAATGCTTTTGCAAAAACACGGAGGAATACTGACGGATAAAAAAAACATCACGGGTATTACCCTTAGATTATTATATGGTTTATATTTTGCGGCTCTGCTGCTTTACACTGTTTTTGCCCTCAGGGAATTTCTTGTTTGTATTTTGCCCGACGGACTGTATCCTGTTCTGCTTATAGGCGCCCTTTTGCTTTGCGGAGTATATGCCGCCTCAAAGGGGATAGAGGGAGTATGCAGATTATCGCTTATCGTGCTTATACTGTTTGCACTTGCGTTGTTGATAGTCGTGGCTTTTTTGTCCCCGGGCTATAACAGCGAAAATCTGATTCCTCTGAAAGCTCTGGGCAGATCAGGTATTTTTACCGGAGTGTTGTTTATGCTGTCGCGCTCAGGGTTACTTGCAGGCGCCGGCGTGCTGTCGGTACACACTGCAAATAGTATGAAAAACAGCATTACAGTAACAGCCGTACTGCTGAGTGCGTCTGTAGCTGTTATGCTTCTTATAGCCACCGGAGTGCTCGGGGATTTTATGCTGTCGCAGAATTTACAGATATACGATATGATAGGCGGCTCGGGCGCGCTTCAACGGCTGAATCCGTTTTTTCTTATAGTTACAGCCTGCTGCGTTTTTTGTGACGTGTCGTTTTTACTGCTGTCGTTTTCACAGTGCTTTATTGGGCTTAGCAGAAAGATAAGAGCAGGACATTTTGCTTTTATATGTGCTGCTGTTGTTTTCGCGGTTTTACTGTTTACCTATGATGATGAAAACGCGGCACAGGCTTATTGTGATAAATATATATGGAGTGCGCTTACGGTGACATTTGTTTTTTTGATACCTATGGGTATTTTTGCAGCCAAGGCTCTCAGACGAATAAAACCAAAAAGGGCAGTATCGGCTGTTCTGGCTGCGGTGCTTTGTTGTGTTTTTATGTGCTCCTGCAACGCTGTACAGCTAAACGAGAGAATGATAATACAGGGAATTGCCATAGACAAAACACAGACCGGTGTCTCGTTATCGCTTATAGTGCTCGATACTGAGAAAAACCGTTCAAGGCTTGTTTTTTCGGACAAGGAGACAGTAGAGCAGGCGCTTTCCGACCTATCGCGCGACAGTGGTCAGAGTCCTCTGTTATCACAGTGCCTGTTTATAATAATGGACGAGGAGTCCGCAAAAAAATCTTATGATACTCTCTCTTATTTTGAAAGCCGGGAGGAGCTTCAGAAAAATGTCAGTATTATGGTAACGGATAACAGCAGAAGTTTTCTCATAACGGCTCACGACAGGCTCGGGAAGTCCGGCGAAAGTATAAATATGGTGACGGGCACTAAAAACACAGGAGAACCGATGCTACAGTGTACAATGCTTGACTATATATCCTCTCTGCGCGGTATAAACAGTACTCTGCTGATACCCTTTGTGAAAGCCGACATCAGGGATAAAACGATCTACAGTGAAGGAAGTATGCTGACCGACAGAAACGGCAGGACAGTAATGCTCAGCAGTGACGAAACTCTCGGTGTGCTGATGGTAAATAAAAAAGCTGACCGTATCACCGACACCGTCAGCGTAAGGGGAGTAGAGCATACCTTCAATATAAAAGAAGAAAGCTGTCGTATCTATCCTTATATAGAGGATAACAGGCTGAGTCTCATTTTCAGTATTGTTATAGCTCCAGACGGTAAGACGAACGATAAGCTCAGAGAAGCCGTCAGAAAGGATATAGAGAGCAAGATAAACAGTGCAGTAAGCAAAGCGCTTTCTGCGGATATAGATGCGTTTAGTATCAGAAAATACCTGAGAAGCGCCTATCCGGATAAATATAATAACGTGAAGTCAGCAGAGTCTCTTATCAGCTCCTGTAAAAAACGGGTGATAATAGAGTCTGTCCGATAAGCAAGGACCGTTCTGTTTTCGGGACGGTCCTTGCTTTCGGCAAGCAAAGGCAATCCACAGGCTTGCACTTTGCGGTTATATTTTTGATTTTAAATAACTTTTTTTAAATGTAAATAATTGTACAAAAAATTTTTTCTCGACTTGCTTTTGTTATTCATCTCTACAATTATGAAAAAAGAGAATAAACATTATTATAACTAAATCAATAGCTTAGCAATTGTGCAAAGTGTATATTGTGATTAAAATGATTGGTTTTATTTTGCATAAATCAGAGACGCGATTATGTAAATTGCACAAATAGATTTTTCCAAGTTGGAATTATGAATTAATTATTAACACTGTGTCGACTTTACAAAAAAATACGAATGGTATAATATTATATGTGATGAAGGCTGTGTGCCAAAGACCTGATAGGGTATTTTTTTTGAAAG
>JAHKXX010000279.1 GCA_020627425.1 bacterium | reverse complement strand
GAGAATAAGTGTATTTGTCTTTTCTGCTTGGTGTATCACACTAAATCGCGTTACTTGCACCTATTCCAAAACACCCAGAATTATTTTACACCAACTTGCCGGCGGAGTGCCTCCGCGGTCGATTCGCGCACTCTGATTGATGTTACCACCTACCTATCGGCACGCGTACGAGTTGGGTTTATTATACCTCTTTGTCCGCGTCGTGCGCCCGAAGGAAGTGCCCTTGGGGTACCGCACAGAGCGGCACTTGTGCTGCCTTTAAGTAGAGGCGAGTGTATTTGTCTGTCTTATTTTGAGTGCCGTCCTTTATTATTTTAATAAATACCCAAAGCTTAAAACTGAAAAAGAGATAATAATTGTAAAAAACTCACGTTATACTTGCTATACTGTTTTTTGGAGAAAAAAGTAGAATAGATAAATATACTGATCTCTACTCTAAACCGGCGCTAAGCGGCACCCTGAGTGCCGCGACGCGGATGGCGTACGAATATAAAACCAACTCGTACGCGTGCCGGAAAAGTCGGCGGTAACACAAACTACAGTACGCCATTTGACCGCGGCAACACGCCGCCGAAAAAAATATTAAAAAAACAGTTGACAAAATAAATACGATGTGGTATTATAATGGAGTCGCTGAGAGGTAACGACAAAAGATAAGCTGGTGTAGCTCAGTTGGTAGAGCAGCTGATTTGTAATCAGCAGGTCGGGGGTTCAAGTCCGTCCACCAGCTCCATTTTAACTTAATACGGGAGAGTTCCAGAGCGGTCAAATGGGGCAGACTGTAAATCTGTTGCTTCGGCTTCGGTGGTCCGAATCCACCCTCTCCCACCAGATCCCTCGTTTATACACGGGGGTATTTTTCTACCCAAACATAAGCAGACATCGTATATCGGTAGTACATCAGCTTCCCAAGCTGAGAGGGCGGGTTCGATTCCCGTTGTCTGCTTTCTTTATTAGACCTGTTCGGTAACCGGAAAAATGTCGGATGAACGCGAAAAAAGAACCGCTCAGACGGCGTTTTGGAGGTTATCGAACAGGTTTGTTATCCGGTTATCCTCCGATAGATACACAAGTGATTATGTACCTATCAGAAGATGATCCTACAGAGTCTGTCATATGATAGGCTCTGTTTTAATTAGAAATATATTTTTACCGGCAGGAGAATAATATGGAAAGTATTCAGCAGCTTATTGAAAAATACAGCAGAACACGGGATGAACGAATTCTGACGACCGTTAAAGAACGGATAACGACCGAGCCTCGGCTTTGGGCTGTATTTTCAGAGGCTATAAATAATTTCTATATTGATTATGTCAAGGGCGCGCCGACTGCTTTCCTGTTTTCCGAGCGTAGGTTTTGTGAGCTTTTTGCCGACCACCTTAAAAGCTCCGGAATAGATATAAAAACGACGGAGTGTGACGTACACGACAGAGAAAAACTTTTCTATGATTTGTATTGCGGAGGAATAGAACTAATAGTTGTCGATAACGGGCAGACGCTTCTCTACCTTGAGCTGAAGGATATATTTAAAATACCCTCACCCTCTGATAAAAGCGTCGTAAATCCCCTTCTTGTACGAAGCGGTGATACCTTCTTTCAGTCTGCGGCTGCCGGACGACCCGACAGAGCAGCCGAAAAAATGCTCTACTCCTCTATAGTCAAGGGCAGCTTTTTACTGCCTGTTATATCCGACAGTGAGGCAGAAAAGAATAAAACCTTACAGACGGTTCATCCAAAAAGCACAGACAGCGTAAATATCCCCTCTGCTGTACAGGCTGACGGACTTGTGTGCGTACCGCTGTTTACGGACAAGACAGAGCTCGAGAAATACGACAGAGAAGGTCTTTGCAAAACAAAAACCGTTGGCTTTGATATGATAAGGAATTTTTGCAGGAATAACACACCCGTAGCGCTTAACCCTCTGGGCTTTAATATGGTAATAACCGGAGCTAATATCGGTAAAATAGAAAAAAACGCAGCAGACATTGAGACAGGCAATATAACCGTGTTTGATATAGAAACAATACCCGGTGCCTTTGCAGAAAGGCTTACTGAGCTTATGGACAAAACAGCCGCTATAGAATGTGCCTATCTTCGCGGTATAAGAGCAAACGGCGTTTCGGGCTATCTGATAATCGTGGGGCTTCAAAACGGCGATAAAACCGGTGTTTCGGAAATACCCGAAAAGCTGTCCGAAGCAGCAGAAGGACTGCCGATAACTATAGCAGACCTTGACAGTGATTTCGGAAAACGTGCCGTTATAGATCAGCAGCCGTTTTATACAAGACTTTCTTTTTAAAAAAACTTATCAGTAAAGGCTACGCAGCAATTTTCTTATGCTGCGTAGCCTTTTTGTCTGTCATTTGCATTAAACGCTTTACTTATTATTATCAATACCCGATTTAAGTTGGTCAAAGGTAACTCCGTATTTTTCTGCAATATCCTTGGCGTAGCTGACACCCTCCGGAGGAGCAAGGAACACCTTGTAGGAGCGCTTACCCTCGTGGATACCGGTGATAAGGGAGGCTACCTTCAGCGGACCGGGATTCATATTCATATCTTCAAGATTTGTCGCAAGCTCGTGCATATGAGTGTTAAAAATTGTCATAGCTCCGAGATAGCGAAGAGCGCGTACAACGTCCTTTGCTATATACAGACCCTCTGCAAAGGATGTAGTAGCAAGCGACTCGTTAAACAGCAGCAGACTCTTGTCTGTGGCGACGGAGAAGATCTCACTCATACGCTTTGATTCTTCACCCAGTCTGCCCAGGTTTACAGTCTTGTTTTCATCAGCAGGGAAATGAGTATAGATATTATCCACAGGAGTAAGCGTCGCACTCTCTGCAGGGACATAGAGTCCGTGCTGTGCAAACAGAAACGCAAGTCCGACAGCCTGAGTAAAGGTAGTCTTGCCGCCGCGGTTCGGTCCTGTCATAATATATATTCCGTGCTCGGAATTGAACTCAATCTCGTTACCGATGATCTCTATATTCTGACCCTTTACAAGGTTCATACCGAGCTTCAGGTTATATAGTTCTTTTGACACGAAGCTTTGTCCGCCGTCCTCGATAATATTCGGCTTGCAGACAGGCACGCCTGCCTTTTCAAGCTTTTCAAAAAACTCTGCCCACCGGATATAGAAAATAAACTCGGGTATAAGCTTTGTAAGGCTGTAGCCGCTTATATTGGTGTATTTTGACAGCTTTGCCTTTATCTTCTTTACCGTGCTGCCCATCATCTCGTTTACAACACGGCTAAGTGTACTCATAAGGGGATCGTCTCCGGCAACCTTGCCGACGGTATGTATCTTTGTCATACCGTCAAAGGATGTACCGTGATGTATCTCGTCACTCTTGGAGGCAAATGAGAAGAAGGAGCTGAGAAGTCCCGGACGGCTGAAGGTAGTATCATTAAGAGAAACTATTCCTACCTCTACAGGACGCATACGGCTGTCAAGATTGACGCCGAGCGACACACTCTGTATTTGTCCCACCTCATGCATCAGAGACTTTATGTCCTCGTGAAAATATTCAAAGCCGCTTTCATTATAGACAGAGCTTACATACTCCTTCATCTTTTTAAGTCCTGTCGAATTTATCGGATTTTGTGTAAGGCTCTCGTTTATGCCTGAAATACAGTTTACATATACGTCAAGCTCCTGCAAACGATTAATTAGCTGCCATATAGGCTCGGCTGTGTTGTCCTTTGCGGACTTCTCAAGCTCCTTCAGGTAGTCAAGCTCCTCCAGCAGATCTCTTATTTTTTCTCTCAGCGCCGGAAATTTAAATATATCCTCGAATATATCGCATCTGTAACGTATGACCTCGGGATCGGACTCTATACGGGTCATCATCCTGTGAATAATATTCTGCTCGTAATCACTCTCGGTAATATTATCACACAGGAACTCAAGCGAGAGGTCGTTTACGCTTTCATCCGGAAGAGTCTTGTAGTTCGGGCTTTTTCCGTCCGGATAAAGAAGTGAAAACTTATCATTCATTTTAACTCACCTTTCTTTTGCTGACATATTTTTATCGGATCCCGGCACCGTATTATACAACCAATAGTTTAATTCATCTCAGCTCTCGGGGTTGTAAACAGACCAAGCGCCTTCCTGATATACAAATTTGGTTTTTTCTATACCTCTGCCTTGCTTCGGCTCCACTGACATATCTATCTTGTATACCTTTCCTATCATAGAAGTGTCAAACGACAGGTCGGCTGTCTGGTAGGCTATTTCACCCTGTGCAACCTTGTCATCGGTAACGCCCGAGTCGAATATGATGGACTCTATTCCCAAGGGTGCGCCCAAACGGTATATATCGGTTCCCTCTATTCTTTCCATCTCTATGCCGGGCCATTCAGCAGCATACAGACCGTCTACCTTTCCGGTAGCGTCTATGGGATAGCCCGTCCACCAGTATGCATATACCTTGTCCCACTTTGTTTCGCTGTTGTCATAGTAGATATGGCTTTTTACTTCCAGGGACCTTGTGTCGTCCTCAGGGAAGCTTACGTCGTCCATAGTCATAGTGTTCGGAACCTTCTGGATATATTCTACGGGAACAGAGTATCCGAGAGCCGATACCTTACCGGTGAAGGCTGCTTCATAGAATTCGGGCATAACACCTCTCCAGTATTTTATCAGGTGCTCTCCGGATTCGTTTTTATTATATATAAGCTTGTCCTTCGGATAGCCGTCCTTGATGAGCATATTATAGACAGGCTCGCAGCAATTACCGTTATCCGTCAGATATCCGCCGACATAGAAGTACAGCAGCGGGGCGTTTTCCATCTTTATCTTGTCACTGATAAAGTCTGCCCACTGATCGTTTGAATACATACTGAGTGTAGCCGAATAGACGCCTCCGGTACCGAACACATCGGGGTGAGCAAGAACGGTATAGAACGTCATAAGTCCTCCGAGAGAGCTGCCCACCAGAGAGGTGTGCTGCGGGTCAGTATAGACATTGTAGTTCTCGTTTATGTAAGGAACAATGGTATCACATATAAAATCAGCATAGTCGTTGCCGCGTTTTTTGGAAATATCCTCTTCCTTGAGCTTTGCCTTTATATCTTCAGGCATATCCTCAGGAAAGTATATGCTGCCGAGATCGGGTACAAGATCGTCATCTCTGCTGACGCTGTTGTCTATACATACCAGTATTGCCTTGTAGTCGCTCTGCGCCATCATACTCTCGACGCTTTCGCTTACGTTCCAGCTCTCGTCGTCATTGTC
>JAHKXX010000278.1 GCA_020627425.1 bacterium | reverse complement strand
TACTGTCATATCGCCCTCTGTGCTGTTTATCTCTACCTGTGACACGATAAATGCCGCAGCAAGCTCTTTTTCTGCTTTTTTGAGGAAATCGTACTCATCGGAACTTGCCGAAAGTATGATCTTTGCTTCCAGTGAAGAACGAATGGTCTTGTTCTTTATTTCAGTTTCAAGAGCCTTTTTGACTATATCTCTCGTCTCGTGTATTTTGTCCCACATAGTGATGAAGTCATCGTCAAGCAGAGCGCCTGTCTTTTCCGGCATATCGTTAAATACTACGTTCTCGGCATCGTCTGTGCTTCTGTGGGGCATAAACTGCCATATCTCGTCAGAGGTATAGGCAAGTATCGGGGCAATAAGTCTGGTCATACCATCGAGTATCATAAATATAACGGTCTGTGCAGCGCGTCGGGACTTGCTGTCCTTTGCCTCTGTATACAGTCTGTCCTTGAGTACGTCAAAATAGAAGTTTGACATATCCACTACGCAGAAATTGTGCACTGCCTGATAAACCTGATGGAAGTCATATTTATCATAGCCTGCGCGAACCTTGTCGTTAAGAGCGTCCAGCTTTAAGAGCGCCCACTTGTCCAGCGGATAAAGCTCGTCCATCGGTAATGAATCCCTGTCGGGATCAAAGTCGCCGATATTGCCGAGTATAAAGCGTGCCGTGTTTCTTATTTTTCTGTAGCTCTCGGAGAGCTGCTTCAGTATTTCCTCGGAGATCCGGACGTCTGCATGATAGTCGCTGGATGCGACCCACAGACGGAGAATATCCGCGCCGTACTTGTCGATTATCTTTTTGGGGCTGAGTCCGTTGCCTGCGGACTTTGACATCTTTTTGCCCTCGAGGTCTATTACCCAGCCGTGTGTTACCACTGCCTTGTAGGGCGACTGACCCTTTGTTGCTATCGCTGTCAGCAGGGACGACTGGAACCAGCCTCTGTACTGGTCGGAGCCTTCAAGGTAAAGATCAGCAGGCCAGCTGAGATTCTCTCTCTGCTCGCAGACTGCTGCATGAGAGGAGCCTGAGTCGAACCATACGTCCATTATATCCTTTTCTTTATCAAAGGAGGTGCAGCCGCACTTCGGGCACTTAAGTCCCTCGGGTATAAGCTCATCGGCTTCCTTTTCATACCATATATCGGAGCCGTACTGACCGAACAGCTTTGCTACGTGCAGCATAGCGTCCTTGTCTATTATAGGCTCTTTGCAGTCCTTACAGAAGAATATCGGGATAGGTACACCCCATTTTCTCTGTCTGGAGATACACCAGTCCTTTCTCTCGCGTACCATAGAGCTTATTCTGTCCTCGCCCCAGCCGGGTATCCACTCTACGCCCTTTATAGCCTCTATTGCCTCCTCCTTGAACTTATCAACAGAGCAGAACCACTGCTTTGTTGCGCGGAAGAGCACGGGCTTTTTACATCTCCAGCAGTGCGGATACTGGTGGATTATCTTTTTAAGTGCAAACAGGTTGCCTGTCTCCTCAAGGTGCATAGCTATGGGCTTGTTTGCTTCTTCGGTAAGAAGTCCTGCAAACTGTCCTGCCTCTTCGGTGAGTCTGCCGTGTGAGTCTACCGGTACCACCATAGGTATCTCAGGATAGTTTCTGCAAACCTCGTAGTCGTCAACACCGTGACCGGGAGCAGTGTGTACACAGCCGGTACCGCTTTCGAGTGTGACGTGGTTGCCGACAATGACAAGTGACTCTCTGTCGAGGAAGGGATGGGCTGTCTTCATATATTCAAGCTCGCTGCCCTTTATAGTACCGATAACCTCGTAGTTATCCTTGCCTGCTGCCTCCATAGCGGAGACATACAGTTCCTCTGCCATAATATAATACTCGTTGTCAGCCTTTATAACGCTGTAGTTGAAGCGCGGTCCCACGCATATAGCCACGTTTGCAGGCAGAGTCCATGTAGTGGTCGTCCATATTACAAAGTAGGTATTTTTGAGCTCTGCGCCCATAGCGGACAGCTTTCCGAGATCGTCTGTTACTCTGAACTTTACATAGATAGAGTGGCACGGATCCTCGGCGTACTCTATCTCTGCCTCTGCAAGAGCCGTCTCACAGTCGGGGCACCAGTATACGGGCTTGAGTCCTCTGTATATATAGCCCTTGCTTGCCATCTCGGCAAATATCTCTATCTGCTTCTCTTCAAAATCATGTGTAAGAGTTATATAGGGGTTATCCCACTCGCCTATACCGCCAAGACGCTTGAACTGCTCTCTCTGACCGTCAATATACTCCATAGCGAAGTCACGGCAGATCTTTCTCAGCTCTACAACAGACATAGATGTAGAGTTACCCACTCCTGCCTTCTTTCTTGCCTTCAGCTCTGTCGGCAGACCGTGAGTATCCCAGCCGGGTACATAGGGCGACTTGAAGCCTGTCATATTCTTGTATCTTACGATAAAGTCCTTCAGGCTCTTGTTAAGCGCATGACCGAGATGTATATCGCCGTTTGCATAGGGCGGGCCGTCGTGCAGCACGAACAGAGGCTTGCCCTCGTTCTTCTTCATCAGCTTTTCATATACGTTTGAGTCATTCCAGCGTCTGAGAGTCTCAGGCTCTGTTTTCGGCAGACCTGCTCTCATCGGGAAATCTGTTTTCGGCAGATTCAGTGTCTTGTTATAATCCTGCGGCATGGGTTTTCTCTCCTCAACTTTAAATTAAAATACTAAATAACATACGCGTTCCGTACGGGAGCGCTGTGTGTTTTTTATTCCTCTTCCTCGTCCGTTTCGTCAAGCTTCAGGACGTTAAACTTGTTATTTGAACCTATAGGAGTTCTGACGTTAGACTTTTTGTAGTCAGTCTCCGCCTTTTTTGAGCTGAATATCTCGGAATCATCATTCTCAGCCACAGCAGCCGGCTTTTCTTCGGGGCTGCCTGCGTCTTCTGCCGAAGTCTTTTTCTTTTCGGCTTTCAGCTCCATAATAAGCTTGCTTACACTCTCGGCAGACACAACGTCTCCGCTGTTATACTCGGAAATGCTTTTTACTTCGTCCATAGTATCGGTACTATTGTCCCCCTCGGTCTCCTCATCTGCGCTTACCTCTCCGTAAACAAGTCCTTCGGGCTTTTTAACTTCTCCTATACCGAGAATATGGGTCTGACCGCTTTCTGCTGCGGTATTATTCTGCTCTTGTTTTTTGGGAGACTCGGTGTTTTCTTTCTTTACTTCAGGCTGCTCGGCTGCTCTTTTCTCGAGCATCTCGTTATAAGCCGCCTTTGCTGCGTCGTCAGCCTCTTTTTTTACTTCCTCACCGACTGTCGCCGCGCTGTTTGCGGTGCTCTCGGGATAGCTTTCCTCCATCTTTTTCTGATAGGTCAGAAACTCCTCTTCCTTCGGAAGGGAATTGATGAGCTTTATATGGCTCTTATAGGTAGCTATCAGTTCTTCCCTGAACTTTGTTACTTCCTTTTGTATACGCTTTATCTGGATCTTCTGAGCCGCTATAGTGCGGTTGTTTTCGTCGACCTTTTCGGCAGATTTTGACAGCACATTGTTCAGTATTGTCTCTGCCTTTGTGCCTGACTCCAGCAGAACCTTTTCTGCTTTTTCGTCGGCTTCTCCGGTTCTCTTTTCGGCATATTCATCTGCTTCTTTGATTTTTTCCGCAGAGCTTTTTTCAGCCTCTGCCGTTATCGCGTCCGCCTTTTCCTGAGCTTCGCGGATAATCTTTTTTGAAAGCGCCTCGGCAGTTATGATAGCGTCCTGTACGCTCTCGGCTTTTTCCTCGTATTTTACGACCTTTTTGTTAAGCTGCTCTATTCGTGCCTCAAGCTCCTTATTGGCAGTCTGAAGCTCACGTACCCTGTATATTACTCCGTCAACGAAGTTATCAACATCCTCGGTCTTATATCCGCCGAGTCCCGACTTGCGAAAGCTGACGTTTTCTATTTCTTCCAAAGTAAGCATATACATTTTCCTTTCCGTAGCATTTTGTAAAAATCAACACAAAGACCTCAGCGCTGCTCTTTTCTTAAAAGCAGCACCAAAGTCGAACGTCAGAATTTATGTTTTTCTTCTCTGCGCCGTTATACGGTGCAAAGCGCAGGTCTTGCATTTTTTAGTTCCTGTTTATTTCCGGAGAGCATCAGAAATAAAGGTTGTCACTTTCTACCTCGTCCATAACGTCCTCGCCGGTAAGCGTTACATTATTGGGCATTACGATATAGGTATCCTCTGCTACGCGGCTTACCTTGCCTCTGTGAGCGTAAGCAACGCCGCCGAGAAAATCAATTATCCTTCTTGCTACATCCTTGTTTGTCTGTTCTACGTTCAGAATGACTGTATTTCTCTTTATAAGCTCGTCGGCTATTGTTGTAATATCCTTATCAAATGCCTCGGGCTTGAACAGAACGAACTGTACCTTGCCGGAGTCGTGGATATTTATAACGTTATCCTGCTGCTCCTCTTCTTCCTCTTCGTCAAGCTCGTCGTCGGCAGCAGAAGTGCTTTCCTCCTGCTCGTCCTCATAGTAATCGTCGTAGTCCATTTCCTCCTCGGGCTGCTTAAGAATGTTTTTGAACTTTCCCATTATGTTTGCCATCTTTGTGTATCCTCCTGTAATTTTTATCTGTAAATTCTTCTGCCAAACAGACTTGATCCTATTCTCACCATATTGGCTCCGCAAAGGATCGCGTCCTCGTAGTCATCGGACATACCCATTGACAAATAGTCCATAGATACATTATCTAATGTTTTGCCCGAAATGTCAATAAACAATTTGTACATATCATCAAAATATTTTAAAATATTTGGTTTATTGTCACATATAGGCGGCACTGTCATCAAGCCTTTGATACAAATGTTCGGATATTGTGCGGCTGCTTCAAGAATTTCGTCAAGATTTTCGACAAGGACACCCGATTTATTTTCCTCTCTGCCAATATTCACTTCTATCAGCATATCGGTGGTGACATCGTTTTTGACAGACTGCTTAGATATCTCGCTCATAAGCTTTATACTGTCAACTGACTGTATCATAGAGACCTTTCCGACTATCTGTCTTACTTTATTGGTCTGCAGATGACCGATAAAATGAAGCTGACAATTATCAAGGTCATAGTCGTCATATTTTGACAGCATTTCCTGTACCTTATTTTCGCCTATAAACCGAAGCCCCAGTCCGACAGCGTAGTTTATTATCCTCGGCTCTACTGTCTTTGTTGCGGCAAGAAAAGTAACGTCGTCGCTTTTTCTGCCGCTTTTTTCTGCGGCACGGCTTATTCTTTCGCAGATATCAAGGTAATTTGCGCGAACGCTCTCCAATTCGTCACTTAATGCTGTTGATGATCTTTCCGTCATATAGATTTGCTCCCTCCACAACTATTTCATCATAAAGCTGCAACGCGCCCACATCGTCCGAATACAGTTCTTCGTCAGTGGGGTGAAGCTTTGATATAATAAAGTCCTCGCCCGAATACATCGGCACGATCTGTTTAAACTCCAGCTCTGTACCGATTCTGACATAGACGCCGCTGACGGTTGTCTTTTCGGTTTTTTCCTTTCCGTTGCTATCCTGTGTGGTGCGTTCCACGATACCGTCGTGTACTGCATTTTTCGGGACATATATACCGTTATAGGTATCTATTATAATGGAGACGTCTTCACTTCTGAAATTTGCCATCTCCTCGTTCATATAGGAGCCTCGTAGGATAACAGCCCCCTCTTCTGTCTTTGACTTCTGATTGATAGAGTAAAGCTCGACCGGTATTTTATCATTTGAAACCATAGGAATATCAATGCTGAGCGAGTACGCATTTTTTATTTTGAATGCATCATCGGCGCTCACCCTGCAAGCGATATACCAATACACGCCGTTTATTGTTTTGCCGATAACGTTACTGTCTGTTTTCTTAGCCTTAATCTTATCATCATCCAGATCCTGCGGCATTATATCGTCCAGCTTAGCTGTTGTAAAG
>JAHKXX010000277.1 GCA_020627425.1 bacterium | reverse complement strand
GGCTATTAAACCGAAACGTTGTCCGATACAAGCTTGACGGAAATCAATTTCTAACTATAGGATAAAAAAACGGAGGAAGATTATGTTTTGTGAAAACTGCGGAAGAGAAATATCAAACAATACCGTAGCCTGCCCTGCGTGCGGTAAACCAATAACCTACAGAGGCGAGGTGCCTCAGAACCAAAAGGCAGACCCGTTCAAGGAAAATGATCCCTTTGCCGGAAACAACAATACAGGCACTCAGCATTATCATCAGCCCAATCAGCAAAACCAGCTGTATTATCAGCAGCCTGTAAACAACCAATACAATAATCAATATAATAATACGGGTTATAATCCGGCGCCAATGGAAAACCCCGCAGCTACTCCGGCTCTGGTTATGGGTATAGTTACGGCGGCGGCCTCAGGTTTTCCGATATTCAGTATTATATTCGGAATATTTGCACTGAAAAAGTCAAAGCTTGCTATGGAATATTCCCTGAAGGGTTACAACAAGCGTCCTATGGGTATTATCGGCAAATGGCTGTCCATAGGTGGTATGGCTAACTGCGGTCTTTTTACTTTGGTCTGGACAATTAATATTATAACCGCTCTTACTCTGGGTATTGCAGGATTGTCGGACTACAATAATTACAAGGACTATTACGATGATTATGACGATTACTATGACTTCTACGACTACTACGATGACAAATATGACAAGTTTTCAACATCTGACAATGAGATACAAATCGATGAGCTGAATGATATTTCCGAAGATGAAGCTGTGTTCTATTCCGAGGATACAATATTTGATATTTAACAGAAAAGCCTGCCAAACCGGCAGGCTTTTATTCTTTATTCACATCATGATATGTTGCATAGTGCAGACCGCTGTGTATATAGTACACGATCGGAACACCCAGAAGAACAGAGCTGTTAAAGCTCAGTACAAGAGGAAACTGCGGTATCAGCAGATAAAAGATGGTGCATAGCAGTGTATACAGAGCAAACCGAAGAATAGAAAAAATTATCGTCCTGCGCCCGTCTGCATATTTTACTTTTTTAAATACTGCAAAGCGATTGATTATAACACAAAAGAAGGCGGATATTATTCCTGCGGAGGGAACTGTGATATAAAAGAGATCATTACCCAGAAAGGTCCATGCAAACAGAACGATCAGCTCACACAAAAATGCTGAGACAAACGATACCCACGCGCTTGAAAAAAGGCAACGGTATATTCTGAGTGTATCAAGCAGCGGATCAAAATGCGAGGAGCTGTTTCCGTCTATGTAGATAGCATCTATCGGTATGGTAGTGATAGGGATAGATTGCTTGTCAGCATAATACAGCATATTCATCTCGTAATCATACTTATCCCCATTCGGTAGTGTAAGCCAGGAGAGATGCTCCGACCGAAAGCCCCGAAGTCCAGACTGATTATCAGAGAAATAATGCCCCGTAAGTGTAGTGTATACAAGCTTTGACAGATCGTTTCCTATCCTCGAACGAAAGGGTATTTTTCCCGTTCTGCGTCTTACAGTCAAAACAAAACCTGCGTCACGGTGAAGCTCCGACTGTACACGGACTATATCCTCTATGCGGTGCTGTCCGTCTGCGTCACAGGTAATTATACATTCACAATCATTGTATTTATCCCGAATAACAGAAAAAGCCTTTTTAAGAGCGGCACCCTTGCCGCTGTTTTTTGGCATAGTAACAACCTCGGCACGTACGTTACTGAAAATATCACTGTACTTCTCCCCACTGCCGTCGTCAACAACAAGCACAAAAAAGCCTTTTCTGTCAAGCTCCTCTGTAATTTCTATAAGCTTGCAGTCAGGCTGATATGCGGGTATTACAACAATATCTTTCATTTTGCCTGATTCTCCTCTTGCAAAGAATAATGATTAGTATTATTATTAATAAAGCGAATAATAATTGACATTAGCTTTTTGTTGGCTCGTCCGTCCTTATCAAACAACAGGCTCGTATGACCATCAGAGCCGTTGTCGGTACACAGAAGGAACTCAGCATTTTTGTTTGTAATACTGTCCTTTTTGCAGTAAGCCGAATATCCTTCAAGCGGGATCCTGTCATCATTTTGTCCGTGAATAATAAGAGTGGGTGTTTCGCCCGAGGACACAACAGCATCGGCGCTGAGGTTTGCGTTTTCTGTTCCGAACAGAATGTTCTGGTATCCCCACAAAAAAGGATAACCCGGATAAGCTATGATCCCTGCCTTTGCTACGGACATAGCCATAATGGCGTCCATAGAAGTATTTACGGCGGAAACACTTATAATACAGTCGATCTTGTGTCTAAAATGCTCTGCACAGAGTACCGAATAGCCGCCGCGGCTGTGACCAAACAGAGCGATATTCTTATAACCAAATTCATCTTTTTTTTCAATATGTGAAAGCGCACAGTTAAGGTCGAGGAGTTCCTGCGGAAAACCTACTGAGGAGTCTCCCTCGCTATGAAAGCTGCCTGTGGGATCAAAGGCAAATACAGCTAAACTATTCTCGTGAAATTCGGCTATCTGGGGGATGTAATCATCAACAGACGCGGTATAGCCTACTGCAAGCACAACAAGTGTATCGGCAGAGTCGCACGGATAAAGTCTTGCATACAGCCTGTTTTTTCCGGAATAGAAATATTCCTCTTCATACGCCGGCTGTTTTGCTTTATCAAATTCAGCATAGGAATATGGATTTGGTGTATCGCACCTGCCGAAGGAAATATCATAGATCAGTTTTGTCGCGATACTATTTATAATAAAAAACGAAATGAAAGCAATTACAATAATGTTTATCAGTTTCCTTTTAGATTTTTTTAAGCCTGATAGCATTATTGTTCCCTGCTTTCGAAAATAATATTAATACGGAGTGATCAATTTTGAATTACAAGGGCAATCAAAATATAAAACTGATAGAGGAAGAAGATTATCCAGAAGAAATAGTAAAAATAGAAAACATACTTGATTCGTACTGTAACCGTGGCAGCATTACAGGAAATAATAACTGTAAAATATGCTACCGTACCGTAAAAACGGAAAACGCAAAAGCCACAGTTATCATCCTGCATGGATTCACCGAATTTATGCAAAAGTTTGACGAGCTTAGTTGGTATCTATTAAACAGAGGATTTAATGTCGTTGCATATGATCAGCGCGGTCACGGTACCTCCGGCAGAGAAAACAACGATCTTACAGTGACTCATGTAAACAGCTTTGACGACTATATAGACGATCTGTCAAAGATCATAAATGAGGTAGCTGTTCCACTTTCCGAAGGGCTGCCGCTTTATATTTTTTCACATTCAATGGGCGGCGCCGTTGCTTCCCTATATCTTGAACAGAACAGTGATAAAATAGAAAAGGCCGTGCTTTCATCACCCATGATAATGCCGATAACCGGAAATGTACCTCCGGATATTGTCCGTATGCTCACAAAAATAAATGCAAAAAAGGACGGCTGGGACGGTAAATTCAAATATGCAAAGGACACAAGCTTCAGTACAAAAATACTCACGGATCCCGATATAAGCCTTAACCGCTTCAAAAAAACGCTCGAAACTCATATGAGCGATAAAATATACCAGAACACCTGCGGCTCTAACCGTTGGATCTACGAGGCTATAGGAGCAGGAAAAAGACTGGCAAAAAAAAGCGAGACCTCAAGGATAAGCACTAAGGTACTCATACTCAGTGCAGAAAACGACTATGTCGTAAAAAACAGCGCCGAAAAGAAATTTTCCGAGACGCTCCCGGACTGCCGCTTTGTAACTATAAAGCATGGCAGACACTCTTTATTCGGCTGTTCTGCTCCTATTCTTACCGAATACTATAAAAACATTTTTCGGTTTTACGAAAACTGAAATACACACAAAGACCCGTGTTCATCGGAACATGGGTCTTTCCTTATTAAAAAAATCTGTCTGCAAGCTGATTTATACTGTCATCTCCGGTACCCTCGCCTATAGCGACAAAGCTCCACGTATTGTCGATCCGGACAAGCTGACCAACTATCATTGCAGTCATACCGCTATAGTCATCAGTCAGGTTAAACCGAACGACCTCGTCGCTTGTTCTCTCATCAACGATCCGGATATATGCGTTATCTATCATACCGAAATGCTGTCCGGTAAACAACGCACGATATATGTTTACAACAAACACTATCCTGTCATACTGCGGAGGAACCATCTCAAGAAGAACTCTGATCTGTTCACAGTCTCCGTTATCCCCGCCGGTCATATCGTCTCCGGTATGTATTACAGAACCGCTTCGGTGCTTTAGGGAAACAAGGGATACTATATCCTCCTTTACCTTCAGCTTGCCGTCTGTAAGAAGAAACGCGGAGGCATCGCAGTCAAACGATTCATTTTCTCCGGCACTCCAACCCAGGCCTACTACAAAGCTGTCAGAGCCCTTAAGCGTGGGCAGTGCGATTTTTTGACCTTTTTTCAGATTAATTGACATAATAAAACTCCTTTAGTTCATTCAGATTTTTGACTTCAGAAAATTAGTATATTCCTTGTTTTCTCCTTCGAAAAGCTCTATGCCTCCCATTTCATATGCCCGTATCAGCTGATCCCCGGCACTCTCATTATCGTGCAGTTCAAAATAACACTCCCCAAGTCTAAGCGGTATCATAGGATCATCAGAGCCGCCCTTACATTCAAGGGCTTTTTTATAATACTCTATTGCTTTCTCGTAATCATCAGAGTAATAACAGGTATTCCCCATCAGAACATAGATAATTTCGGCAGAACCGTGGTCTTTCACAGGCTCTTCTACAAGCGCCAGCGCATCTCCGAAGGCAGCCAGTGCCGCAGAGAAGTTATCCTCATCTGTGAACATTTCTCCGAGATCACAAAGGTATTTGATTTTTTCTGCTGTTTTTTTATCCATAATACAGGCTCCTAAAAAGAGTTAAATTATTTTGCGTTTTTTATAAACTCAAAATTCTGAACTATGTATATCACTCCGGAAATAACCGTAAGGGCTGCCGTTATCCAGAGAAGAACATCTGCTGATACTCCGAACCAGAAGGACAAGACTTGCGGCGCACCGAGTGCAATAAGACCCAACTGATGAAGCTCGAGTATATACTGCATAAACAGTATAAGAAGAACTGCGACGATCTGACTGACTGTTTTTGCCTTTCCCCACTTATTTGCAGCTACTACCTTTCCCTGACTTGACGCTACAAGCCGTATAGAGGTCACCATAAACTCACGCGCTACTATAATAATAAGGATAACGGCATTGGTAATACCCACCTGTATAAAACACGCAAGCGCCGCAAGGATCATTATCTTATCCGCAAGAGGATCGGCAAATTTTCCGAAATCTGTTATCATATTGTACTTTCTTGCAAGCTTACCGTCCAGATGATCGGTGTATGCCGCAGCGCCGAATATTGCCGCCGAGATCAAATAGTGGTGCGGTACAGGCACAAGAATAAAGAAAACATAAAACGGTACCATAATCAGTCTGAGTACGGTCAGTTTATTAGGTGTGTTCATTCGGAAAAGTCCTTTCAAAAATTACTCGACATAAAAACCCATAAGATCACAATCAATGGTATCGGAAACACTTACTCTGACAATATCGCCGATTTTTGGTTTTTGTCCCTCGGGCACAAAAAATACTTTTCCGTCAACCTCGGGCGCGTCCATATAAGATCTGCCATAGAAACACTCCGCCAGTCTGTCAAAGCCCTCACATATAACGTTTATGTTTTTTCCTACAAGCTTTGCTGCGTTTTCTGCCATGATCTGCTGTTGCTGCTCCATAATCAGCTCCTGACGGTGTTTTTTTACATCCTCGTCTATCTGATCCTCAAATTCCGCAGCGGGGGTATCCTCCTCTGCGGAGTATGCAAAGCAGCCCAGCCGCTCAAAGCGCATATCATTGACAAACTGAGAAAGCTCGGTAAATTCTTCGTTGGTTTCTCCGGGGAAGCCGGTCATAACGGTAGTTCTGATCACTATACCCGGGACTCTTTCCCTGAGCTTTAAAACAAGCTCACGAAGGCTCGCTTCATCACCGCGGCGGTTCATTCTTTTAAGTATACGGGGGGAACAGTGCTGTATTGGCATATCTATATATTTCAGCAGCTTTTCTTCAGTTGCAAAAACATCTATCAGCTCGTCGCTTATCCTCTCGGGATAGCAGTAAAGAAGCCTTATTTTACAGACGGAGTCGATCCTGCACATTTCGCGGAGAAGCTGTGCAAGATTTGTTTTTTCACCGAGATCCTCACCGTATCTGCCTGTATCCTGAGCAATAAGAATAAGCTCGCGTACTCCGCTTTTGGAAAGAAGCCTTGCCTCCTCTAAAACAGCCGCCATCGGCTTGCTGCGATAATGTCCGCGGATCTTCGGTATAGCACAGAAGGTACAGTTATTATCGCAGCCCTCTGCTATCTTTATATATGCATAGTAAAACGGGGTGGATCTTATCCTGCTGCCGCAGAGAGGAAGCTCTGTTTTTGGCGGAAAATCAGTGACCTTTTTTCCTTCAAGTACACTGTTTATGACGTCGGCAATTTTTTTGTTTGCACCAAGTCCTATTACCGCGTCAACCTCGTAAAGCTCTTTCAGTACCTCTTCCTTATATCTCTCTGAAAGACAGCCTGTAACGATAATGGCTTTTATCCTGCCTTCCTTTTTCAGCTGAGCAAGCTCCAATATTTCATCAATGCTTTCCTGCTTCGCGTCCTCGATAAAACCGCAGGTATTAACTATTGCCACGTCGCTCAGTGCGACATCCGCCGACAGCTCGAAGCCTGCTTCCCTTAAATTGTAGAGCATCATTTCCGCATCTACTCTGTTTTTGGCACAGCCAAGGCTTATCATTCCAACTCTTACCGCCATTATTTAACTTCCTTTCAGGTCAATTCATCATAAACCTCATTCATCGCTTCGTTGATATCGCTCCAGTTATATCCCATAGCGCGAAGTGAATTTACGGTTTTGGCGCGCGTTTTTTCATCGGAAGATCTGCGCGCATACTTCGTCTGAAGCAGTATTTTTATCTGCCGGACAGGATCTGTATCTATACTGTCAAGACTCTCCTCGATAATATCTCTGTCTATTCCCTTTTTTATCATCTCATACTCTGCTCTTTTGCGCGAATAATGCTTTCTGTTTATCAGCATATCCGCAAATTCAATGGCAAAGGCAGAATCGTCTATCAGCCCCAATTCCGACAAACGCTCCAGTGCAAGCCCGGTCGCTTTCTCTCCGTAAAGCGGCAAAAGCCTGTCCTCTATCTCCTTTTTTGTACGAGCACGGTACTCAATAAGACAGAGGGCTTTTTCCTTTGCCCTGTTGATATTCGAGCTTTGTATCAGCTCGTACAGCTCGTCATCGTCTATTTCCTGTCCGACACGGATACCGGACGACAAAAACGTAACTGTATCCACACTGACTGCATACTCTCC
>JAHKXX010000276.1 GCA_020627425.1 bacterium | reverse complement strand
GCTTTTATCGAGATAACAATAACAGTAAACGGTATCAACCATCTGAAAATGGTTATCAGCAAGCTAAGCGGAATACACGGAATAGTATCAATAGGAAGAACCTGAGGAGATAATATGAAAGCAGTAATACAACGAGTTTTAAACAGTTCCGTAACGGTCGACGGAAAAACAGTGGGAAGTATAGATAAGGGCTTTTTGATCCTGCTCGGAGTTCAGGACGGAGATACCAAAAAAGATGCGGAAAAGCTTAGTTCAAAGATTTACGGACTGAGGATATTTACCGATGAAAACGACAAAATGAATTTATCACTATACGACATAGACGGACAGGTTTTGGTCGTTTCACAGTTTACTCTGTGCGCTGACTGCAAAAAGGGCAGAAGACCTAACTTTATAAATGCTGCGCCGCCGCAGGCGGCAAATGAACTGTACGAATACTTCTGTCAGAGAATGAAGGATTTAGGTACTTCAAGGGTAGAGAAGGGTGTATTTGGAGCGGATATGCAGATAGCCTTGATAAATGACGGTCCTGTCACTATAATAATAGATTCACACGACCTTGCATAAGGAGAACAGACTGATGAATGTAAAATACTATCCCCTCGGAGAGCTTGGGGCAAATTGTTGCTTCGTTACGGACAGCTCGGATTCCTTTTCTCTTGTTGTAGATCCAGGTGCTCCTTCTGTAAAGATAGAGGAGCTTATAAATGACTTTGGCTCGGAAAAACTGAAGTATATTCTCCTTACACACGGTCATTTTGATCATATAGGGAATGCCGCTGCTCTTAAAGAGAGGTTTCCCGCATCTAAAATCGTCATTTCACGCGAGGATGAGCCTTTTACCAAAAATGACCATTTAAACCTCGCTGCATATATGGGCGATATAACGGTTACTCACTTTACTCCGGATATCATTGTATCAGATAATGATGTGATCGATTTCGGTTCGGAAACCATAAGGGTAATATCTACTCCCGGACATACCGCGGGCAGTGTTTGCTATGTTATCGGCGACAGTATTTTCACAGGCGATACGCTTATGAAAGGTACAACAGGCAGAGTGGATTTCCCTACGGGTAGCAGCAGCGATATGCGTAATTCGTTAAGCAAGCTTTCTGCTTTAAAGGAAGATTATAAGCTTTACTGCGGTCACGGCGAAAGCTCGACTCTCCAATATGAAAAAAAGCATAACATATTTTTAGGGAATAAAATAATATGACAATATATATCATCAATCATAAATACGGATACGAGGTAGAAAAGCTGATAAGACTTTTTTACCCGAATGAAAAGATAAGGGTCACAGAGGAAAACCCGGAAGAAAAGAGCATCCCGTTTGTATATACAGAGATAAACAATTCCGTTGAGAACCCTATAATCGTCAGAATAAAGACAGAAAATTTCGACAAAACCCTGACATCAAAAATTAAAGAGCTTTCAATTCAGAAGGACAGACAGGAGGAGCGCACTATGGCGTTCCTGCTTTATGAATTGCTGTGTGAAATAACCGGTATAAAGCAGCCATGGGGAATACTTACCGGAGTTCGTCCGCAAAAGCTGTTCAGACGCATTACAGATCTTCGCGGCTTTGATTTTGCAAGGGACTACCTTCAAAAATACTTTCTTGTTTCTCCCCAAAAAGCTGAGCTGTGCTCCGTTACAGAGGAATACGAGAGAAGAATTATAGAGCTTAGTACAGAACGATCCTTCAGCCTGTACATATCTATACCGTTTTGTCCTACAAGGTGCGACTATTGTTCATTTGTGTCCCAGACTATCGCTAAAGCCGAGAACCTTATAGAACCGTATTTCCGGCTACTGCTGAAAGAGATTGAGTATACGGCAAAAATAGCCGCCGAATGTAAGCTAAAGCTGGAGACTGTCTATGTTGGCGGAGGCACACCGACTACTCTGAGTCCAGAGCAGCTGAAACTGCTCATTCTAAAGGTCAGAGAGGTGTTTGATATGTCAACTTGCCGGGAGTTTACTATAGAAGCCGGCAGACCGGACACTATCAATGAAAAAAGGCTTACAGCAATACTTGACGGCGGTGTCGACAGAATAAGTATAAACCCACAGACCTTTAATGACGAAATACTGAAAATTATAGGAAGAAAGCACACCTCCGAGGATACTGTAAAGGCATTCTGCCTTGCGAGGAACCTTGGCTTCAAACATATCAATATGGACTTTATTGCAGGTTTGCCGACTGAAAAGGTAGATAGCTTTACAGCAAGTATTGACAAGGTATGTGATATGCTGCCTGAAAGCATTACCGTACATACTCTT
>JAHKXX010000275.1 GCA_020627425.1 bacterium | reverse complement strand
CTGTATCATATCCTACAAAAAGAACGGTATCAGACATCATTTTCTTGATGAGTACGAAAAATAGAATAAAAACCTCCGAAGTGTGAAGCTTCGGAGGTTTTTGTATACATAGGATATCTTTATCAGAACTTGCCTTCCTTAGCAGCCTGCTCAACAGCAACAGCTACGGAAACGGTAGCGCCTACCATCGGGTTGTTACCCATACCGATAAGACCCATCATCTCAACGTGTGCCGGAACTGACGAAGAACCTGCAAACTGTGCGTCACTGTGCATTCTGCCCATTGTATCAGTCATACCATAGGAAGCAGGACCTGCTGCCATATTATCGGGGTGAAGGGTTCTGCCTGTACCACCGCCCGATGCAACAGAGAAGTACTTTTTGCCCTCGGCAAGTCTTTCCTTCTTATATGTGCCTGCTACAGGGTGCTGGAATCTTGTGGGGTTAGTAGAGTTACCTGTTATAGAAACGTCTACATTCTCTTTCCACATTATAGCTACGCCTTCTGTTACGTCGTTAGCACCGTAGCAGTTAACCTTTGATCTCGGTCCGTTTGAATACGGTGTTCTGCTTATTTCTTTTACTTCGCCTGTCTTGTAGTCCATCTGTGTTTCTACAAATGTAAAACCGTTAATTCTGGAGATTATCTTTGCTGCGTCTTTTCCAAGACCGTTAAGTATAACTCTGAGGGGCTTCTGGCGAACCTTGTTTGCATTATTTGCTATACCGATAGCGCCCTCAGCAGCAGCAAAAGATTCGTGACCTGCAAGAAATGCAAAGCATTCTGTTTCTTCGCTGAGAAGCATCTTACCAAGGTTGCCGTGACCGAGTCCGACCTTTCTGTGATCTGCAACAGAGCCGGGGATACAGAAAGCCTGTAGACCCTCACCTATAGCAGCGGCTGCATCGGCAGCGTTTCTGCAATTCTTCTTTATAGCTATAGCAGCGCCTACAGTATAAGCCCACTTAGCATTCTCAAAGCATATAGGCTGTATATTCTCAACTATATGATATGCATCTATGCCTGCTGCCTTACACACTGCGTCGGCGTCTTCAAGTGATTCAATACCATAGCTGTTCAGAACAGGGATGATTTGACCTATTCTTGCCTCATAAGATTCAAAAAGTTCCATAGTTAAATCCTCCTTATTCTTTTCTCGGGTCGATCAGTCGAGCAGCGTCGTCTACTCTGCCATACTGACCGGAAGCCTTTTCCATAGCTTCCTTCGGCTCCATACCGCCCTTTACGAAGTCCATCATCTTGCCGAAGTTTATATACTTATAACCGATTATCTCGTTGTTCTCATCAAGAGCTATTTTTGTAACGTAGCCCTCTGTCATTTCGAGGTATCTCGGACCCTTTTTAAGTGTACCGTACATTGTACCTACCATTGAACGGTCGCCCTTACCAAGATCCTCAAAGCCTGCGCCTATAGAAAGTCCGTCATCAGAGAATGCACTCTGTGTACGTCCGTAGACGATCTGCAGGAAAAGCTCTCTCATAGCTGTATTTATTGCGTCACAGACAAGGTCTGTATTGAGTGCTTCAAGAATTGTGAGTCCCGGAAGTATCTCGGCAGCCATAGCAGCAGAGTGAGTCATGCCCGAACAGCCGATGGTTTCAACAAGTGCCTCCTGTATAACGCCGTCCTTGACATTCAGAGAAAGCTTGCAGCAGCCCTGCTGTGGTGCACACCAGCCTATACCATGTGTGTAGCCTTTGATGTCCTTGATTTCTTTTGCCTGAATCCACTGACCCTCCTCAGGTATAGGTGCAGCGCCGTGATGCACACCCTGAGCAACAGGACATTGTGATTCAATCTTTTGTGTGTAAATCATAATTTACCTCCTGTAAAATTAATTACAAAAAAAGCCGACACCGGCAAATATCAGTTGCAGAAGGTCTCAGCTTAATTGTCTCATAGCAGAGGAACAGCCTTTCCCCTACGTTTTATTCTAACTCAAAGCAGTCAGAATGTCAATAGATGCAGATGAATAATACAGATATTTTGTTTATACTGTCTCAATTAATGGAATAATTCCGCCAATATCGTACAGCGGCTTATCAGACAGTGAAACGGCATATACACCGTATCCACGCAGAAAATCACGGATATTCAGGTAGTCGGGATGATTTTTTATATTTCCGCAAAAGACAAACGTAGACCTGTCGAGCAGGGCGCACGAGCCTCCTATAAAACCATAGCTGTAACCCGAAAGCTCTACTCCGTATTCACTTATTTTAAGAACATCTATATTGTTTTTTAAACAAAGTCTGTAGATCGAAGTATCGGCAGTAATAACAGCGTTTTCGCTTACTACGGCTATGGAGCATTTTGTGTAGCGCTGTGCGGTATCAAGCACGCTTAGTCCTTCTTTTTCGGCTGTATCAAGCAGCTTTTTATATGTATGTTTTTTACTGCATATAATACGGTTTTTGAGAATACAGACATTGAGCATTGGCTCCTTTTCGGTTATAGCCTTGTCGCAATATGTTATATCGGGTCTAAGACCATAGTCAATACAAGCTTTCCTTAAGGAGCTCATCAGATCCTTACATTCATCGGAAACAATTATTTCGGATGAGCCGATATGACACAGCATCATATCGGCGTGATATTTTTCCTGTCCGGTGATCCCTTTCAGCTCTCCTGCAAGAACGGGTCTTACACCGAGTCTTTTAAGCTCTGCAATGATCTCCGGCTTTTTTCCGGAGATCACGGCAACAGCAGTTTTATTCTCCGGAAGATTCGGAGACGGTAGAAAGCGATAGATAAAAACTCCCCCTAACTGTGTCTGAGAGCGTCCGCGGGACAAAGCCGTGACGCCTTCAGTGCAGGATATATACCGAATACTATCCCGATAAACACCGAAAAGAGTATTACGCCGAAAATTATATCACCTCTGATAGGCAGTGTCAAACCAAAGGCTCCGATACCGATAAAGGAAATAAGATACCCTGCTACTATACCCATAAGTGACCCCATAAGCGTCAGAAAAGCGGATTCCGTAAGAAACTCGGCTATTATGAATTCTTTTCCTGCTCCGAGCGATTTTTTTATTCCTATCTCTCTTGTCCTCTCATTTACCGAGACCAGCATAATATTCATAATACCAAGTCCCGAAACGATAAGGGACACACATCCGATAGCAGACAGTACAACGGAAAAAATAATGATTATCTGATTCAGGTTTTCTTTCTGCTTATCCATATTGGTCACCATATATGAATCGTTGTGACCGTTGCTTCTCTCGATAACCTTTATTATCTTTTCTCCTGCTGTATCATTGTCGTATTTGCTGTTTACCCTGACAGCTATCTCGGAATAATTCCTGCCGGATGTATTATTCTGCATAGTGGTATACGGTATATATAAAAAATCAGGGATAAATGATCCCATCATATTCTGTAACATTCCGCTGCCGGCATACAGTACCCCTATAACGGTATATTCCGAGGAGATCCCGCCGCTGTTGATAATAAGCTTTTTGTTTACGGCGTTTTCGGTCCCAAAATAATTCTTTGCAAATTTGCTGTCAATAAGACACACCTTTGAAAGAGAGGATACATCTCCGTTATTAAAAAATCTACCCCTGTACAGCTTCAGTGACAAAACCTCTGCCCCACTTTTGTCAATTCCCCACAAAAAAACAGGAGTCTTTTTTTCTCTTATATATACCTCAGTACTTTCAAATATCAGCGGCATAGCATAGTCTATATAGCTGGTAG
>JAHKXX010000274.1 GCA_020627425.1 bacterium | reverse complement strand
CATATAAACCTATATTTCTTATAGAAATTAACGATCAAACACATAAAGAAAGCAGTAGAGCTCAAAGAGATAAAAAAGTAAAAATGATATGTGAAGAAGCAGGATTGCCGCTGGTAACACTATGGACTAATTATGGGATTAAACCAGAATACATAAGCAAAAGAATAAATGAAGCAATAGAACAATCAAAAAATCCAGTAAGAAAAGCATATCCGCATGACAAAAAATCAGAGAAAAAACAAGGTTGTTATATTGCTACTTGTGTATATGGTTCTTATGACTGTCCACAGGTTTGGACACTAAGAAGATATAGAGACAATAAACTTGCAAAAACAATAGCAGGAAGATTATTCATAAAGATGTATTATACAGTAAGTCCAGGGTTGGTTGTGTTATTCGGAAACAAAAGATGGTTTGTTAAACCGTGGAAATTTTTTTTAGATAGAATGATTGATCGGCTAAATAAATCAGGCTATCACAATACACCTTACAATGATAAATAAAACTTATTCAACAGCGTTCCGAGAAGCATAACCGGAGCGCTTTTGTTATAAAAAGAACCGGAGGGAGGGTAAAACAATTACATCTAATGTCTCAAAATAAAGATTTTCAGACATAGAGAGAAGGGATAAATAGAAAATTTAGTCAGATTATAACATTAAAGAAACGTACACCGGTAGAAAATGAACGGAGAGAAAAAATCAGAGAGCTTATGAAAATATCAAATGTTGGAAGTATGGAGGATATCCAGAAACTGTTCAAATTTACACCCTATAAGCTGTTTACACAAAATTCGGGATTGACCCAAAAAACTAAAGTATCATTACATAAATCATAACACAACTCATACATTTGCCAGCGGGTTCGCATTGAGTCCCTTCTGTATTTGGTCGTCAGCAATATGGGTGTAAATCTGAGTTGTTCCCAAATTTGAATGTCCGAGGATCGCCTGTAGTGTGCGAATATCTACGCCGCCCTTCTGATACATTAATGTAGCCGCAGTATGGCGCAGCTTATGCGGAGAATAGCCTTGATTTCCCAAGCCTATCTTCTGCAAATAATGATTTACCATATGATAAACGCCCTTGTTGGTAATTCGACATCTTTTACGGCTGATAAAAAGTGCATTCTTATCTTTTATATCATTTGTGGGACGTACCTTTAGGTACTCATTCAATGCATTGATACAGGCAGGATTTAAGGAAAGAAGTCTTTCCTTGTTTCCTTTTCCTCTTATCTTGATGGTATACTCGCTGTTAATATCGGAAAGATTTATGCCGACAAGCTCCGAAAGACGTATTCCAAGATTCAAAAAGAATACAAGAATACAGTAGTCGCGTTCCTTATAATCCCCGTCTACAGCCTGAAGTAGTTTTAGGCTCTCCTCAAGAGTGAGATATTTTGGGAGCTTCTTGCCTTTTTTCGGAGCCTCCAGTTCCTCTGTAGGATTATACGACAGCTTATGAACCTTAACGGTGAGATAATTAAAGAAGTCCTTCAGACTCGTTGTTTTTCTCGCACGAGTTGAAGCCTCGTTCATTCTTTCGTCCTTACAGTAGTTCAAAAACAGTATTATCTCCGAAAATGTGACCGATTCTACCATTTGCAGATCAACCGCAGAAATATCTATTTCATCCACCGGAGTATCCTCACGGACAAGTCCTCTATCCTTTATAATAAAACGAAAAAATGTTCTCAGATCCCGATAATACTCTTCTACAGTCAGATCAGATCTACCCTTAATATTGCCAATATAATTCAGAAATTCAAGAATAATAGGCGGTGCTTCCCTGATTACCCTATAACTCAATTTTCCCACTCCTGCTATTTGTTTATTTTATTATATCACTCTCATACATCTATGTCAAAGCAGTGTGACGCCGCATCCTGAACACGCACTAAAGTTAGTGTTACCGCCAACGTTTTAGGCATGTGTACAGATTTCGGATTTATAATAGTTAGTCTCTTCGTTAGCATGTTGCTGCACACGATTCGAGCACTAAGGTTTTTTATACCTCTGCCCTATCGGCACGCATATAGTTGTGATTTATTATCCCTATCCTTCTGTCTCAGGGCGCTTAAAGTGCTCTTTCTGTTGTTTTATGAACTAAAAACGTCATTAGTGTACCACGTATTATTCTTCTATATATTACTCTTAAAAATATTATTGCAATTATCAGAAAAAAGTGTAATAATATAACTGAGCTTAATATATATTTAAGATTAATATCATATTTTTATTATCAGAGGTTTAAAACAATGCTTATACCTTTTATTCTTTATTCAACCTTTGGGTTGATTTCTACAATATGTATGTTTTATTCACCATCTCTTTGCTTTAAACCAAAAAAGATTTTACCCATCTTTTTTATAATTCCTCCGGTTTATTTGATAACAAATTTGGTTATATTCTACCTGAACGGTTCTATGCCGAATTATTTACCTGTTGCTTTTATATCTCCTGCTTTGTTTTTATTACTTACAATTCTTTGTCTTGAAGGTCCGGTCTGGAAGAAAACTCTTTTCTGTGTAATAGAATTTACAAATTTTTGGTTATCAGAGCTTATTTCCCTAATTCTATGCGCAGACTTTTTTAATGAAGACAACTATAATTTTGAATTGATGTGGCCGGTTGCAGCTATAGAGTGTTTTATTATACTCTCTCTGACAGCATTAACAATTTATATTTTCAGGAGATTTATACATAAGGTCGCAAATGAGAGAATAGGTATATTTATCGTATTTCCTATTTGTCAATCCTTTTTTATAATCGGAATTGCCTTTGGTCTTTTACAGTATTTTAAGATCATAAATCAATACAATGCAAAAACGACTGTAGATTATTCAGGTGTCGTATTTGTTATTTTTACACTTCTGGCAGTATTGATTTCTGTCATTGCTGATATTCTGCTTTATCGTGTCATAATTGACAACGCAAAAAACAAGGAGCTTCAGGATAATTTAAGACTTGCAGAATACAGAAACCGCATTGAATACGATTATTATTCACAGATGAAGAAAAACAATGAAGAAACACGAAAAATAAGACACGATTTTTATAACATAATTACAGCAATGGAAAACGGCTCAATAAAGGTATCCGAAGGACTGACCGATGAGCTTATGACAGAACTGAGCAGAACAGAATCAGCACCGTTTTGTAACAATGAGATAGTAAATCTTATTATGCAGAATAAGAAAAAAATGTGTGATGAAAAGAATATAGAACTTACTGCCGAGTTGTTTTTACCCAACGATATAAATATTAAAATGCTTGATCTTGTAAGAGTGTTTACAAATATACTTGATAACGCAATAGAAGCGAATGAGAAACTCGGTAAAGATACAAAAAGATATATTAAGCTAAGCTCAAAGACAGAAGGAAACTATCTGTATATCAAAGCGGAAAATCCAAGTGTTGTAACAGACAATAGCGGCGAATTCAGAACAAACAAAAAGAAGAAAAAACTACACGGCTACGGACTGATAATCCTGAATGATATAGCAAAAAGCTATGACGGCACATTTTCTGTAGAAAACCAGGACAATATTTTTACAGCATTATTAGCCTTAAGAACAGATAAAGAGGAACAGTAAAAACATCCGCCGAACAGAACTTCGGCGGATGTTTTTTTATATCTTAACGGTTTCTATAAACTTTATGATCTCCCCCATATCCCTTATTACTGCTACTTCCTGATTATCGCTTTTTACAAACAAGGCAGGTACCTGTACAATACCGTATTCTTCTGCAAGCTTTTCACCGTTGTCATCTTCGGCAAAAAGCGACTCATATTCAATGCCCTTGCTGTTCATAAGCTTTTTTACGGTTACGCACTTAGGACAGGTCTTTGTAGATAATATCTTTATTTCTTCTATCTCGTTTTTACGAGTGTCATCATTGACCTCTGATATCGCTGCGCTTGTGTCGGTATTGATCTCGTATTTGTGATCTGACTTATCTGCTGCATAAGTTTTTCTGTTATAAAACTCAGAGGTTTTACCGTCATTCCAGTTTTTAACCGGACGATAATATCCTGTAATTCTGGAATAAACCTCTGTTTCTCTTCCGCAGTGCGGACATTTAAAATGCTCCCCGTTTATATAGCCATGTTGTTCACAAACCGAATATGTCGGGGACATAGTGTAATACGGTAGTTTAAAGTTTTCTGCTATTTTTCTGACAAGAGCTGCACAAGAGCGCCAATCGGGTATACGCTCGCCGAGGAAAGCATGAAATACCGTTCCGGAGGTATACAGGGTCTGCATTTCATCCTCTTTTTCAAGAGCCTCAAATATATCATCCGTATAACCTACGGGCAGATGAGTAGAATTAGTGTAGTACGGAGCCTGTCCTTTTGAGGCAGCGGTTATTATATCCGGATAATCCTCGGAATCATGCTTTGCAAAACGATATGTGGTGGACTCGGCAGGAGTAGCTTCAAGGTTATACAAATCGCCGTAGCGTTCCTGATAGTCAGATAGCTTTTCTCGCATATGCTTTAGAATCTCGACGGACAAAGCCTCACCCTCGTTTGTCGTAAGATTTGTTTTTGCCCAACGAGCATTCAGCAAAGCCTCATTCATACCGACAATTCCTATAGTTGAGAAGTGGTTATTAAACGTACCGAGGTACCTTTTGGTGTATGGGTAAAGACCAGCATCAAGAAGCTTCGTTATAACCCTTCTTTTTACTCTGAGTGAGCGTGCGGCTATGTCCATATACTTATCAAGCTTCAGATAGAAATCCTCCATGGATTCTGACAGATAAGCTATTCTGGGAAGATTGAGTGTAACAACTCCTACAGAGCCGGTCGATTCGCCGGAGCCGAAATATCCGCCGCTCTTTTTTCTAAGCTCACGCAGATCAAGTCTCAGACGACAGCACATTGAACGAACATCGGACGGCTGCATATCTGAATTAATATAATTTGAAAAATAAGGGGTGCCATACTTAGCTGTCATTTCAAACAGAAGCCGGTTATTCTCCGTTTCAGACCAGTCAAAATCCTTTGTGATTGAATATGTGGGTATAGGATACTGAAAGCCTCTGCCGTTTGCATCACCTTCTATCATTATTTCGATAAAGGCTTTATTTACCATATCCATTTCCGACTTACAGTCACCATAGGTAAAGTCAGTCTCTTTTCCTCCGACTATCGCCCTTTCGTTTTTCAGGTCTGATGGAACAGTCCAGTCAAGAGTAATATTCGTAAACGGAGCCTGTGTTCCCCATCTTGACGGAGTGTTTACACCGTAAACAAAGGACTGTATACATTGTTTTACCTCTTCAAAGCTGAGATTATCAGCTTTTACAAAAGGAGCAAGATATGTGTCAAAGGATGAGAAAGCCTGTGCTCCTGCCCATTCATTTTGCATTATTCCGAGGAAATTGACCATTTGGTTGCAGAGCGTGGACAGGTGCTTTGCCGGAGCAGAAGTGATCCTGCCGCTTATACCGCCAAGACCCTCCTTGATAAGCTGCTTTAAAGACCAGCCAGCACAGTAGCCGGAAAGCATAGACAAGTCGTGTATATGCATAAAGCACTTTCTGTGTGCCTGTGCGATCTCTTCATCATAAACCTCACTCAGCCAATAGTTAGCCGTAATAGCGCCTGAGTTTGACAGAATAAGACCGCCGAGACTCATAGTAACTGTTGAGTTTTCTTTTACACGCCAGTCTTTATCATCTCCTATATAGCTGTTTACCAGCTTTTTGTAATCAAGAAGCGTAGCGTCGGTATTTCTGATTTTTTGATGCTGTGTGCGATACAGTATATAAGACTTTGCTGTGGACGGGTATCCGAGACGCATAAGAACCTTCTCTACCTCGTCCTGTATTTCTTCTACAGTTGGTTCACTCTTATCCGCTTTGTTAAGATTTGCGGCTACTATCAGTTCTACCGCCCTCGAAACTCCGGAGATTTCACGAGCCTTCAGTTCATCAGACGCAGCAAATGCCTTTGCAACGGCGTTTTCGATTTTTTCCGCCTCAAAGGGAACTTTATTGCCGCTTCTTTTGATAACATACTCCACTAATAAGACATCCTTTCTTCAGATACTGATTTCATATATACATTTTTCTTTTTCTGTTTTTCTTATATCTATAAGCCTCTGGTTTATGCTTCCCCTGTAAATACAGTCACTGCTTTTTTTCTCCTGTAAAAACCTGCCGTCAACAAGTACATCGACATATCGGAACAGCCGGCTGCATTTATTATATAAATCCGGGTCTTGTTTTATTTCTTCATAGGACCAGCCAGTATAGCACCATACGCTAAGGTCAAGTTGCTTTGATGCCTGTGCTATAGCAGCTGCGGCATCGGGCTGCAGCAAAGGATCACCGCCTGACAGAGTGATCCCGTCTATATATCTGTCATCCTTTATCATACGGATAATATCATCTGTATCATAAATTACTCCGCCGTCCGCGGACCACGTGTCGGGATTTTGACAGCCATTACAGTGATGTATACAGCCTTGGAAAAAGATCGTCATACGAACTCCCGGACCGTTTACAAGAGAATGTTTTTTTATACCCGCTATGCGAGCCTTCATATGATCTACCTCTCGAATATCTGTTCTGAGTCTGGAATTTTTTAGCGACCTTTATTATTATAATACTATATATTGTGCATGTCAATAATAAATTACTCAATATATAGGATTATTTATTTTTCAATATACGAAAAAAGCCCCGTGTACGAGGCTATAATGTCGGAATTATAACCTTTCCACGTTAGGAGATTAATTTTATTTTTCAATTAAAAAGAAAAGCCTTAGCAGGGAGAATTTCCCCGCTAAGGTTTGAAAAAATAGCCTTGATTTGTTTACAGAGGCATAATCAGTGACCTGCCATCCATTTCCTCCGGCTTGGAAAGTCCCAAAAGCTCGAGCATTGTCGGAGCTATATCGGCAAGCTTTCCGTTGTCACGGATGATACACGGATGATTTACAACACAGAACGGAACCAGGTTGGTTGTGTGTGCGGTGAACGGCTCTCCGTCCTCGTCAAGCATCTTGTCTGCGTTGCCGTGATCGGCAGTGATCAGAGCAATACCATCCATATCGGTTATAGCCTTTACTACCTTGCCGACACATTCGTCAACAGCCTCTACAGCCTTTACAGCGGCTTCAAATACGCCTGTATGTCCTACCATATCGCAGTTAGCGAAGTTAAGGATTATTACATCATACTTTCCGCTATTTATGCGCTCAAGTACGTTTTCTGTTACGATATAGGCGCTCATCTCAGGCTGAAGGTCATAGGTAGCTACCTTTGGAGAAGGTATAAGACATCTGTCTTCTCCTTCGCTGACCTTTTCTACACCACCGTTAAAGAAGAAAGTAACATGTGCATATTTTTCGGTTTCGGCAATTCTCAGCTGTGTAAGTCCTTTTTCGGAGATATACTCACCAAAGGTATTTACAAGCTTCTGAGGCTTATACGCAATTTCAACATTCGGCATAGTAGCGTCATACTGAGTCATACATACATAGGTAAGCGGGAAGAAACCGTTTCTGCGTTCAAAGCCGTTAAAGTCCGGATCTACAAGCGTTCTTGTTATTTCTCTTGCACGGTCGGGGCGGAAGTTAAAGAATACTACTGAATCTCCGCTTTTAATGGTTGCATTATCTTCAACAACTACAGGTATTACAAACTCGTCAGTAACTCCGTCCTTATAAGACTGTGCTACTGCTCCGGCAGCGTCGCTGTTTTTTACACCTTCGCCATATACCATAGCGGCATAAGCCTTCTCTACTCTGTCCCAGTTTGTATCTCTGTCCATAGCATAGTAACGACCCATTACCGTAGCTATTTTACCGGCGCCTATTTTATCAAGCTCTTTCTGACAGTCGCGAATATAGCCCTCTGCGCTAGAAGGGGGTACATCTCTTCCGTCAAGGAATGCATGTATAAAAACATTCTTTACACCCATTTTTTTAGCCATATCAACCAGACCGTAAAGATGAGTTATGTGGCTGTGTACTCCGCCCGGTGATAGCAGTCCCATAAGGTGCAGTGAATGACCGTCCTCAAGGGCATTGTTCATAGCATTTACCAGAGCCTCATTTTTCAGCATATCGCCGTCTTTAATTGACTTAGTGATTCTTGTCAGTTCCTGATATACTACTCGACCGGCACCTATGTTGGTGTGTCCGACCTCACTGTTGCCCATCTGTCCGTCCGGCAGACCAACATCCATACCGGATGCTGCAATAAGACCTGTCGGATTTGTAGAAAAAATACGCTCCATATTAGGCTTTTTTGCTTCTCTGATAGCATTGCCGTAGTTTGTGCCTATACCGAAGCCGTCAAGTATCATTAATATTAATGGTTTTTTCACTTTATGTCCTCCCGGATTATTATACTAAAGCAGCGGCAGAACCGCTGCTTTAGTGTTGTAGTGTTATCAGCCGTTTGTTGCAGCGTCAAGAAGAACGCCGAAATCCTGTGCCTTGAGTGAAGCGCCGCCGATAAGTCCGCCGTCAACATCGGGCTGTGCAAGAAGCTCTGCACAGTTCTTCGGATTCATAGAGCCGCCGTACTGTATAGTAACACTGTCTGCTACTTCCTTGCCGTATTTCTCTGCAAGCTGCTCACGGATAAACAGGCAAACCTCTTCTGCCTGTTCTGCAGTAGCTGTCTCGCCTGTACCGATAGCCCATACAGGCTCGTAAGCGATAATAGACTTTTTAATATCCTCTGCGGATACATCAAAGAAATCAAGCTTTATCTGTCTTGCGATAACTTCCTTTGTAATATCGCACTTTCTCTCCCAAAGAAGCTCGCCGACACATACGATAGGCTTGAGTCCTGCTGCAAGAGCTGCCTTGGTTCTCTTGTTTACTGTTTCGTCAGTCTCGCCAAAATACTGTCTTCTCTCACTGTGACCTATAATAACATATTCTACGCCAATTTCGGTAAGCATATCTGCGCTTATTTCACCTGTAAATGCACCGCTCTTTTCAAAGTGTACGTTCTCTGCGCCTACCTTTATATTTGTTCCCTTTGTCAGCTCTACTGCTGTTTCAAGGTTTGTAAAGGGTACACATATTACAACACCGCATGTAGCCTTCTCTGCTACGGGCTTCAGTTCCTCTATAAGAGCCTTTGCCTCGGGACGGGTTTTGTTCATCTTCCAGTTACCTGCTATAACAGCCTGTCTTAATTCTTTGTTCATTTTAATTATCTCCTTTTTTTAAATATACACAAAAACGGGGCAGGGCACTGCCCTACCCCGGAATCGTCTGATTATTTATCGTTGAGGCAAGCAATACCCGGGAGTACCTTTCCCTCGAGGAATTCGAGAGAAGCGCCGCCGCCGGTGCTGATATGAGTCATCTTGTCAGCATAGCCAAGCTTTTCTACTGCTGCTGCTGAATCGCCGCCGCCTATGATGGAGATAGCACCGCTGTCTGCAACAGCTTTAGCAACTGCGATAGTACCTGCAGCAAAGTTTTCCCATTCAGAAACGCCCATAGGTCCGTTCCATACTACAGTACCTGCTCCGTTGCAAGCAGCTGCAAACTTTTCTCTTGTCTTGGGACCGATGTCAAGACCCATCCAGTCATCCTCTATGCACTTTGATTCTACTGTCTTAAACTCAGCGTCGGCCTTGTATTCCTTTGCTACAACAGTATCCTCAGGGATAAGGAAGTTTACACCCTTCTCCTTAGCCTTCTCCATTATATCCTTGGCAAGATCTACCTTGTCAAGCTCGCATATAGAGGTACCTATAGAATAATCAAGAGCCTTCATAAATGTATAAGCCATACCGCCGCCGATAATAAGTGTATCTACCTTATCAAGCAGGTTTGTGATAACACCGATCTTATCGGAAACCTTCGCACCGCCGAGAATAGCAACGAACGGTCTCTTGGGATCTGCAAGTGCGGTACCCATAACCGAAATCTCCTTCTGAATGAGGTAACCGCAAACAGCAGGCAGGTAATCAGCAACACCGGCTGTAGAAGCGTGTGCTCTGTGAGCTGTACCGAAAGCGTCGTTTACATATATCTCTGCCATAGAAGCAAGCTCTTTTGCAAATGCGGGATCGTTCTTCTCCTCTTCCTTATGGAAACGAACGTTCTCTATAAGTTCTACCTCGCCATCCTGAAGAGACTCGGCTATGCTCTTTGCACTCTCGCCGATAACGTCCTTTGCCATTTTAACTTCAAATCCCAGAGCCTTTGAAAGATATTCTGCAACAGGAGCAAGAGAAAACTTCATATTGAACTCTCCCTTGGGTCTGCCGAGATGAGAGCAGAGGATAACCTTTGCTTTGTGGTCAACGAGATACTTTATTGTTTTCATAGCCTCGTTTATACGCTTCGGATCGGAGATATTTCCCTCACCGTCAAACGGGACGTTGAAGTCACAGCGAACAAGAACCTTCTTGCCTGCTACATCGATGTCTTCGACTGTTTTTTTGTTAAGATAATTCATTTCACTAACATCCTTTCAGATATTCCAAGCTGCCGCAGCAACTCTTCTGCATTATCACGGAGTTTATCCGTCATATCTATTTTATAACATTTCTTTCCTTTTTTCAATACCCAAATCAGTAATTATGACTGATTTTATCCATTTAATGATTCCCGGGACGTTTTTTCTACTATGACAGGGTGTTCGGATAAAATAAAGCTTTATTCATTATAGATACTGTTTATCTCCTCTATAAGAGATTCGGGCATTGAACGGGCGCCTCTGACTGTCCGTATCCCGTGCTCGTTTAAAACGCTGCGTCCTATAGGTACTCGGTCATAAACTGATACCAATCGCAGTCGCATTACTTTTTTTATGTTTATATACTCGTTCTTGTGATTATAGGGTATGTCGGTTTCCGTTACGACAAATTTATATCTAAGCTCTGATACCGGTGCTGTTATATACAGATACACCGTATTTCCTACCGAAATATTTCCGCTTTGCTTCCATAAAAAATCTGCGGGATTTTTTTTAATCTCCGTTTCTATGTCATAGTACTTTGGATTTGCAGGAAATAACCAGTTCTTTATTCGTTTCGTTTTTCTGGTTGACTTGTTTTGAAGAGTCAGACTATAACTGATATCTATCAGCGGCAAAATATCCTCTGATTCTACTGTTCCGTCAAGAAGTATTGTTATCCAGCTGTCGCTTCTCATATGATAAGACGGATAAAAGCCCTTATTCATACGCAGAGAGCCTTGCATAACGGGATCAAGCTTAAGATTTAAAATATCTACCCTTCTTTTTTCGGGTATACCAAGCTTATCCGAACTGACATTCATAACCAAAGCGTACCATTTTTGGTTTTCTCTATGCCTGAGTACAAAATAATCAGGGTATGATTTCCACAGGTACTCAGGCTTTGTATTATACTTCGCATAGACATATTTTATAATATCATCTTTTAGTGATTTTTGTTTCATATTGTTCACACCATATTTTATTATTTAAATATACACTCCAAACGGGCGCATCAGTATTAAAACGTACGCTCAGCTTATCTCCCACCGTGCGTGACTTCCGCTGTCATCCTTCGAGATCAGAAGCTTTGCGTCGATCTCCTGACGCAGTGCTCCGACGTGAGAGATAATACCGATAAGCTTAGTATCCTCCGCCATCTCCTTTAGTACAT
>JAHKXX010000273.1 GCA_020627425.1 bacterium | reverse complement strand
GATATCTCGCCGCTGTCTGCTTTATCCGCAAGCGTAGAAATGTAATTGTCCATTTCCTCAAAGCCTGCTTTAGTTGTGGTATCAACAGGCATAAGAAGAATATCCACACCTGCGTCGATTGCCATTTTGGCGGCATCATATTTATCAAAATGCTTTGATATAGCGTCCATCTCCATAGCATCGGTGATAACAACTCCGTTATAATTCATATCTCCGCGCAGGATGTCGGTTATGATCTTCTTTGAAAGTGTAGCAGGAAGATAAATATTTTCACCTGTCAGTTTGGATTTATATGTATTTTTTTCGATCTTAGGATACTGTATATGGGCTGTCATTATCATCTGGGTACCGGCCTCTATACACGCCTGAAACGGGACAAGCTCGTTTTGTCTGATCTCGTCATAGGTTTTATTAATAAGAGGTAATCCGGTATGACTGTCTGTATCCGTATCACCGTGACCGGGAAAATGCTTTAGCGTGGAGATAACTCCGGTACCACTGAGTGCCTGAACAAATGCTGCACCTTGTTCTGCGACGATCTGAGGATCATCCGAGAATGAACGGACACCGATTATCGGATTGGAAGGATTGCTGTTGACATCAACATCCGGTGCAAAGTCAGCATTAATACCAAGCGCTGCAAGCTCTGTGCCTATCATAGAAGCAGCCTCCTTAGTGAGGCTAATATCATTTGCTGCGCCAAGAGCCATATTTCCGGGCATAACAGTACCCTGTCCCAGACGTGAAACATTGCCGCCCTCCTGATCGATAGAAACAATCAGCTGAGGACGATAACCGTTCTTTGCAATTGCCTTTTGCAGAGCATCTGTAAGGCGTGCTGTTCCCTCATTGGTCGGAGTATTCTGACCGTACAGTATAACACCGCCGAAGCTGTGCTTTGTAAGTGCCGCCTCAATATCATCAGTTATTTCAGTAACATTTGTACTGTTGCCTTCATCATCGGTACTATAGCGGAAAGCAGGCATTATCATAGTGCTGATCTTGTCCTCGGTTGTCATAGAGGATAAATAATCGTTTGTCTGCACTGCTGAAGCAGGAATGGCAAACAATGACAAGATAATTGCTATGGGAATCAATACAGATAAAAGCTTCTTTTTCATTTTAAACACCCCGTTAAAAAAATTATAAATATCACATACCGACAGCATCCATCATCTGTCGGATACCTCCCATGATCTGTTGTGAAAGAGCATTTTTGTCAACGCCGAGTTCTCTGTCTGTTTTCATGATACCGTACAAAAATTTGATAGTACCAAAGAACTTCATTCTGAATGTCAAAGCGCTAATCTCTTTTTCGTTCATTCCATCGAAATATACCTCTTTGAATCTGCTCCAATATCTCTTTGATTCTTCTGTATTCATTCCCAGAACCCAAAGAGATATTTCTTCAGATGTAGAGGTTATGTCATGCGTGGTGTACATTCCTGCAAGGTCAACAGCAGGATCGCCGATACAAGCGTCGTCAACATCTATAAGAAGAAGATCATCGCCCTGCACAATTATATTATTGGAATGGAAATCCTCATGCACAAAGGTATTTGTTTTTACGGCGATCCTGTCAACAGCATTATATATTCTTGCCGCATCTTCTGATGAGATCTTGTCCTCTACGGTCTTTACCCAGCCTTTTACCGACTCACTTGCCTGATGATCAAAAACATTCTCATCAAATTCGGTACTGTGCAGCTTTTTGAGCAGAATTGCTGCTTTTTCAGCCCAATACTCAGCCTTATCAGGCTCGGCGTGTATTGTCCTGCCGAGGGTACTGACACTCAGAAGCTCATAGACGACTCCGTAACAGTTCCCTACCTTTACAACATCATAGGATATTGCACAGGGTATATCATGCAGGAAGGCAGTCTGAGCTGTTTCTCTGCTCTTTTTGACATAATCAAGTGTTCTGCCTTCATTGAACACCTTTACGATAGTCTCATCATCAATGCGGTAAACCGAGCCGTTTCCGCCCTTTCCGATAAGCTGACAGCCTTCTATT
>JAHKXX010000272.1 GCA_020627425.1 bacterium | reverse complement strand
TGAGAATAAGTGTATTTGTCTTTTCTGCTTGGTATATCACACTAAATCGCGTTACTTGAACCTATTCCAAAACACCCAGAATTATTTTACACCAACGCCTCCGGCGGAGTGCCTCCGCGGTCGATTCGCGCACTCTGATTGATGTTACCGCCTACCTTATTGGCACGCGTACAAATTTGGTTTATTATACCTCTCATTTCGCGTCACGGCGCTCGGGGCGCCGCTCGTGCTGATTTAGAGTGGAGACAAATATATTTATCTACTCTGCTCATTGTTTCCAAAAAACTCTCACGTCCATTCCATTATTATTTATTCTTTAATTTAAAGATGGAGACGATAAATAGAATAGACAAATACACTCGTCTCCACCAAAAGACAGCGTCAAGTACCGCCCTGTGCGGCACGGCGCGGACTGAGAGGTATAATACAATCAACTAAAGACGTTCAGATAGAGTACGCGGCAACAATAACTCGTTACGCTGTAGCGTGCGTTGCACGCTCTTGCCGCCGTGCGGCAAGAGGGAGTTGACCGCGGAGGCACTCCGCCGCTGCTTGACAGGGGAGGGAGTGCGCTGATATAATTAGGGGGAGAATACGGATTGAAGGCAGGTAGGAAGAATGTCAGTAGATAAGAGCAAGATCAGGAATTTCAGTATAATTGCACATATAGATCACGGTAAGTCTACACTTGCCGATAGGATACTCGAGCAGACACAGTCTGTTGCGATAAGAGATATGGAGGATCAGCTTCTCGATAATATGGAGCTTGAAAGGGAACGCGGCATAACAATAAAAGCACACGCGGTAACACTGGTCTATAAGGCTGACGACGGTGAGGAGTATATATTTAATCTTATAGATACTCCCGGTCACGTCGATTTTAACTATGAAGTCTCAAGATCTCTCGCGGCGTGCGAGGGCGCAGTGCTCGTTGTGGACGCGTCTCAGGGTATCGAGGCTCAGACACTCGCGAACACCTATCTTGCACTTGACGCAGGTCTTGAAATAGTACCCGTTATCAATAAAATAGACCTTCCGTCTGCGGATCCCGACAGAGTAAAAAACGAAATAGAGGACGTTATCGGTCTGCCTGCACAGGATGCACCGTGTATATCCGCTAAACAGGGTATAAATATACACGATGTAATGGAAGAAATAGTAAGCCTCGTTCCGCCGCCGGAGGGAGACGACTCAAAGCCGCTGAGAGCGCTTATCTTTGACTCATATTATGACAGCTATAAGGGCGTTATAATCTATGTCAGAGTAAAGGACGGAGAGCTTCATACGGGCGACACTATAAGACTTATGGCGACAGGCTCCGAGTTTTCGGTAGTGGAATGTGGGTTTATGCGCGCTACCTCTCTCGAGCCTGCAAACGCGCTTTATGCAGGCGAGGTCGGCTATATCGCCGCTTCGATAAAGACCGTAAGCGACGCAAGAGTCGGCGATACGGTAACGCTTGCACAAAGACCGGCAGACGAGCCTCTGCCCGGCTACAGAGCGGTAAATCCAATGGTATTCTGCGGCATTTATCCTGCCGACGGAGCAAGGTATCCCGATCTGCGCGACGCTCTGGAAAAGCTGGAGCTGAACGACGCGTCCCTGTCCTTTGAGCCGGAGACCTCTGTTGCACTCGGCTTTGGCTTTCGTTGCGGCTTTTTAGGTCTGCTTCATATGGAGATAATCCAGGAAAGACTCGAGCGTGAGTATAACCTTGACCTGATAACCACAGCACCAAGCGTTATCTTCAGAATAACAAAAACGGACGGCACCGTAGAGCTTATAGATAACCCCACTAACTACCCCGATCCGGGTCTTATCGCAAAAGCCGAGGAGCCTATGACAAACGCGCATATCTATTCTCCCTCGGAATATGTGGGAAATATCATGGAGCTTTGTCAGGACAGACGCGGCGAGTTTATAGATATGAAATATATCGACTCCGACAGAGTGGATATTCACTATCGGCTTCCGCTGGCAGAAATAGTATACGACTTTTTTGATACACTGAAATCCCGTACAAGAGGCTATGCGTCGTTTGACTACGAGCTGTCGGATTATCAGGAGTCAAAGCTTGTCAAGCTGGATATTATGCTCAACGGCGAGACGGTAGACGCGCTCTCGTTTATAATACACGCAGACAAAGCATATTCCCGTGCAAGAAAGTTGGCGGAAAAGCTGAAGGAAAAAATTCCGCGCCAGCTGTTCGAAGTACCGATACAGGCTTGTATCGGCGGGAAAATAATCGCCCGTGAAACAGTAAAGGCTATGCGAAAGGACGTACTCGCAAAGTGCTACGGCGGCGATATCACGAGAAAGAAAAAGCTCCTCGAAAAGCAGAAGGAGGGCAAAAAGCGTATGAGACAGCTCGGTACGGTAGAGGTGCCGCAGGAGGCATTTATGGCTGTGCTGAAGCTTGATACCTGACGCTTTGTAATCAAAGGAGTACAATGTGAAAAAATCAGTTTATATATATAATTTCAGTGAGCAGCGGGAAAAAGCCATAAAGCTTGCACTTATGCCGCTCGGTATAGCCGGCATACGGGTAGAAAAGGAAAGCTATAAAAAGCCGCTGGGTGTGCTTTGTAAAATAAAGGGGTTTGATTCTCCCGATAAGGATTTTACGGACTTCGACGAAGAAATGCTTCTGCTGTGCGGCTGCGGCAGCAGTGATATAGACGGCATTATAAGAGCGCTGAAAAAATGCGGTATCGGCAGAGTGGCTCTGAAAGCAATACTCACGGACACCAACATTTTCTGGTCGAGCAGCGAGCTTTATGAGGCGGTAAAGGCTGACCACGAGGAAATGGCTAAAAACAGGAGCTGAGATATGTACTATACCTATATGCTCCGGTGTGATGACGGGTCGCTGTATACGGGCTACTGCACCGACTATAAACGTCGCTACAGAGAGCATAGCTCCAAGGGCGCCAAGGCGGCAAAATATACGCGATCTCATACGGCGGTAGCTCTTGCGGCAGTGTGGGAGAGCAACACAAAAACACAGGCAACAAGGCTTGAATACTATATAAAGACACTCAGCAGGGATAAAAAGGAGCTTCTGATAAGCTCTGATGAGATGTCTGTTTTGAAAGACAAAATAAATATTTTGGACTATAAACGCGTAAGCACGGACGGTGACGAGCTTTGAACGATATTTATGAAATACTGAAAAAGTATTACGGCTATGATTCCTTCAGACCTGCACAGGAGGATATTATCCGACAGCTTCTGTCACACCGTGATGTCTGCGCCGTAATGCCGACGGGCGCCGGCAAGTCGATCTGCTATCAGATACCCGCACTTGCTATGCCTGGGATAACACTGGTCATCTCTCCGCTTATTTCGCTAATGCAGGATCAGGTACAGTCCCTTATAGGGATGGGCGTCAGGGCAGCGTACCTTAACAGCTCGCTGACGCCGAGACAAATGGAAATGGCGCTTTATAACGCTGCAAACGGAAAATATAAGATCATCTATGCAGCACCCGAGCGTCTGGAAACGACGGGCTTTCTTGACTTTGCAAAAAATGCCGATATCTCTCTTATAGCGGTAGACGAATCTCACTGTATCTCTCAGTGGGGACACGACTTTCGCCCGAGCTATCTGAATATAAACAGCTTTATAGACGCGCTGCCAACACGCCCCGTTGTAGCTGCCTTTACGGCGACAGCTACAAAAAGAGTAAAGGAGGATATACTTCACCTGCTCGGACTGAAAGACCCATACAATGTGGTAACCGGCTTTGACAGAAAAAACCTTTTCTTTGCAGTATACGATCCGATAGACCGCGAGGGTTTTTTGATCGACTATATCGGGGGCCGCGCCGATGAATCGGGAATAATATACTGCGGCACAAGAAAAACCGTTGACCATATAGCGGCTGTGCTGAATTATAACGGAATAGACGCACTTCCCTATCACGCAGGAATGAATGATGCGGACAGAACGGACAATCAGAATGCTTTTATATATGACAGAACAAAAATAATAGTGGCAACAAGCGCCTTTGGTATGGGTATAGACAAACCCGACGTGCGCTTTGTCATACATTACAATATGCCGGCAAATATGGAGGAGTACTATCAGCAGGCAGGCAGAGCCGGACGTGACGGAGAACCCTCCGAGTGTATACTTCTCTATGATAAGCGAGACGTAATGCTAAACAGATTCTTTATAAAAAAGGGCGCGGAGAACGAGGACTTCACCGAAACAGAACGCGAGGAGTTTATTAAAAACGAAGAAGAAAAGCTAAGACTTATGACCTTTTACTCCACATCAAAAACCGTGTGCCTGAGAAAAAGAATACTCGGTTACTTCGGTCAGAGCTTTGTTCCCCCGTGCAACAATTGCAGCGTTTGCCGGGGACTTGGCAGAAACTACGAACGCAGCGCAGTCGCGACGGACACAGAGAGGCTTTTTGTAGACGAAGCACTGCTTGCAAGACTAAAGACTCTCAGAAGCACCCTTGCAAAAAGAGCCGGTGTTCCTGCCTACTCTGTCATGGGCGATGATACGCTGATCAGAATAGCGGCAGGCTCCCCGAGAAATATAAAAGAGCTGTCGGGGATAAGAGGACTGGGCGAAGCAAAGCTGAGAAAATACGGACAGATATTTCTTGATGAAGTAAATAAATACGAAAACGAGGCTGATTTTTAATATGAACCAACAAATATTAACATATTTAAAGGAAAACGCAGACCCCGTATACCGTGATTTCACCAAAAGTCTTACTCCCGATGCAGGAGAGATGATCGGGGTCAGGATACCTGTTATAAGAAAGCTTGCAAAAGAGCTTTCAAAAAGCGGCGACCTCTCCGTGCTTGATGAAAGCGTTTATTATTATGAAGAAAAATTGCTGCTCGGTATTCTTCTCGGAATTATGCCCCTTGAATACAGCGAAAGAAAGGAACGCATAAAAGCCTTTGTACCGCTTATTGACAATTGGGCGGTGTGCGATACGGCTGTCCCCGGCTTTAAATTTGTAAAAAGCAACCGGAAGGATATGTATCTCTTTTTGGAGGACTATATAAACAGTGACCGGGAGTTTTTCGCACGGTTTGCGGCTATAATGCTGAAATGCCACTATATAAATGACGAATACATAGAAAAAACGCTATATAGCCTTGGGAGAATTAATACAGAAAAATACTATTCCTCTATGGGTGTGGCGTGGGCGCTATCGGAGTGCTTTATAAAATACCGCGAGGCTACACTGCCGTATCTGTCGGAGGAATATATCGACTCCGCTACGCTGAAACGAACCGTCGGGAAGCTGTGCGACTCCTACAGAGTAAGTAAAGAGGACAAAATAATGCTAAGAAAAGAGATAATAAAATGACGCGTGATACAGCTAAAAAAATAATACGGCATTTTCCACTTAAGCTTCAGGATATTGCAAAAAAGGATATTGAAAACCGCGCATACAAAACCGTAGAGATCGTGCCGCAGTTGCTGCTTTCGGACGGGTATTTTCAGATGACGGTAAACTATACCATAGACTATCAGGGAAAAACGCTTTACGGCAGAGCGGACTCCGTAGAGGATTTTGTGCGTATGCACGATGAAGCAGAGCGCGGAGAATATTTTACGGTGACATATCTTGAAGG
>JAHKXX010000003.1 GCA_020627425.1 bacterium | reverse complement strand
TTTTGCTGCTAAGTTTCTTTATTTCTGAAAGCAATTCTTCTTTTTTCGACATATCATCTTCTCCAATTCTTTACAATGTTTAATGTCAAACAGGGATCTGGGATATATAGTTAAAATATTCGAGGATTCCGCCCGTTTTGTATGTACAAACTTTTTGCCCACACAACCCTATTTCACAGATACACGGGTGTGACCAATTCAGCGGTTTGGAAGCAGACAAGCCACAAAAAGCCCATTCACAAAAGAACCACCGAAAGCCTTGAAATCGGCACTTTTGCCCGTTATTCACTCACATTTAGTCATCAATACCACACACTCCACATGCCCGGTTCTCGGGAACATATCCACCGGTACGGCTGTTTGTACCTTGTAGCCGGTCTCTTCAAACAGCTTTATATCGCGCGCCAGTGTAGCAGGGTCGCACGACACATATACTACACGCGCCGGTTCCATCTCTGCTATTGTTCTGATGACCTCCTCCGAGCAGCCCTTTCGCGGAGGGTCGACTATAATACAGTCCGGCTTTTCGTTTCTGTCCCTCAGCATTTGTGCTGCCTTTCCCGAATCGGCACAGATAAACTCGGCGTTATCTATACCGTTTGCTTCGGCATTGATCCTTGCGTCCTTTACCGCCTGTTCTATTATTTCTGCCCCGATCAGGTGCTTTGCGTTTTTAGCCATAGACAAGCCTATGGTTCCCGTTCCGCAGTACAGGTCTAACAATGTCTCGTCCTTATTCAGTTCGGCAAGTTCACGTGCAATACCGTACAGGCGCTCGGCTTGGGTTCTGTTTACCTGATAAAACGAAAGCGGTGAGATCCTGAACCTGAGTCCGCACAATTCGTCTGTGATATAGCCGTCGCCGTACAGATTTATACATTTTTTGCCGGTTATTACATTGGTTCTTTCCGTGTTGATATTGAGAACTGCTGTTTTCAGCTCCGGCAGTTCTCTCAGCATTTCAACAAGCTCGTCACTGTACGGCAGGCTTTTTTTATTAATTATTACGCACACCATCAGCTCGCCGGTTTTTTCGGCAAATCTGAGGTACAGGTGACGAAGCACGCCGCTATGTGTTTTTTCATCATACGGCTCTATATTATATTTGTTTGCCCATGTCAGAAAAATTTTTATGGTTCTGTCAAACGGCTCTGCGTGCAGCATACACCTATCAAGCGGAATCACCCTATGGCTTGCTGCTGCAAAAAAGCCCACGCGTATTCTTCCGTCCCTGTCTCGCGTGACGGGAAGTTGAGCTTTATTTCTATAGTGCTCTGTATTGTCAGAGCCTTTTATTTTTTGTATCAGGCTTTTATCAATGCCTCCTATACGCGTCAATGCGTCGCATACTCTTTTTTGCTTGAAGTCAAGCTCGGAAGCATAGCTGATATGTCTGAAGCAACAGCCTCCGCATTTCATGAACACATCGCAGTCAGGTATTATTCTGTCATCCGACGGTACAAGTATTTCCTCCGCTTTACCATACGCTGCTTTTTTAGTGGCTTTCAGTATCCGCACCCTTAGCCTGTCTCCGACGGCTGTATTCGGCACAAAAACCGCCCTTCCGTCTATTCTACAGACTCCGCTGCCTTCAACGGTATAGTCTATTATCTCGCTCTCTTTTATATCATTTTTCTTTAGTTCCATCCTTAACACCCCATCCCCCTAAATAATACCATCCCCACCTTCCACCGTCAAGCCCGGTGCCTGCGCGTGCTCGCGCTGAGCAATTCGCGCACTCGAATTGGTGTTGCCGCCTACTTTATCGGCACGCGGTCTGGTTGGGTTTATTATACCTCTCCGTCCGCGTCACGGCGCTTACGCGCCGCTCGTGCTGCTTTGTAGTAGAGACAAAATATACTCTCTACTCTGCTCATTGTCTCAAAAAAAACAGTACAGCAAGTATGGCTGTGCAACTCCACAATTCCACAATTCCACTTTTCACTCAAGTCGGTACACTAAACAGAATAGACAAGTACACTCGCCTCCACTTCAAACCAGCGTCAAGCGCCGCCCTGTGCGGCACGGCGCGGACAGAGAGGTATAATAAACCAAGCTTGAGACGGTGCTTTATAGTTGGCGGTAACAAGAGCTTGTCACGCTGCGGCGTGCCATGCACGCCCTTGCCGCCGTGCGGCAAGAGAGAGTCGACCGCCCGGGCACCGGGCGACAGGATATGACAAAGGGGAGTGGTATAATTAGAGAGTAGATAGGAGCTTTTATAATAATATACAGTTTTTAAAGATAAACGAGGCTTATTATTTAACTTATAACAATTTTTCATAAAAAATAATTATAAAACACTTGAAATTTATCCAAAATTAAGGTATGATATATGTATATAAATAGAAGTATGCAGAAGGAGATGTTGTATATGCAGCTTGGTAACGGTGAAAATAACGAACGCAGTGAGCTTGACCTGTTTCATAGCGGTGAGAACTATCACGCATATAGATTTCTTGGAGCACATAGATTGACTATAAACGGCACCGAGGGTGTTATGTTCAGGACATGGGCGCCGAATGCAAAGTCCGTTTCTGTTGTAGGTACCTTTAATAACTGGGACAGAAATGTACATTATATGCATAGAATATCTGACGGCGGCGTGTGGGAATGCTTTATCCCCGAGGCACTTGAGGACTACACCATCTATAAATACAGTATTGAAACATATGAAGATTACTGTATGATGAAGTCTGACCCGTATGCCTATCATTATGAGACAAGACCGAACAATGCGTCTGTATTCATTGATCTTGACGGCTTTAAGTGGCACGATCAGAAATGGCAGAAAACAAAGGCTGCTCACCCGTCCTACAGCAGCCCGATGAATATTTATGAAGTACACGCAGGCTCCTGGAGAAAGTATAAGGACGGAAACACCTTCTCCTACAGCAAGCTGGCTGATGAGCTTATTCCGTATGTTAAGGAGATGGGCTATACCCATATAGAGCTTATGCCCCTTACGGAATATCCCTTTGACGCGTCGTGGGGCTATCAGGTAACCGGCTACTACGCTGTTACCTCTCGCTATGGCAAGCCCAGCGACTTTATGGAGTTTGTTGACAGATGTCACGAGGCAGGAATATATGTTATCATGGACTGGGTTCCGGCACATTTTCCGCGTGACGCCTTCGGACTGGCGCGATTTGACGGTACTCCTTGCTATGAGTATGCCGATCCGCGAAAGGGTGAGCACAAGGACTGGGGTACACTGGTGTTTGACTACGGCAGAAACGAGGTAGTATCCTTCCTTATCTCCAGTGCTATATTCTGGATGGATTATTACCATATAGACGGTATCAGAGTTGACGCGGTCGCTTCTATGCTGTATCTTGACTACAGCCGACGCGACGGCGAGTGGGTAGCAAACAAATTCGGCGGCAAGGATAACCTTGAGGCTGTAGCGTTCCTGCAAAAGCTGAACGAAGCAGCGTTTAAGTTCTATCCCGAGGTACTTATGATAGCCGAGGAGTCTACGTCGTGGCCTATGGTATCACGTCCTACATATTCCGGCGGTCTTGGATTCAACTACAAATGGAACATGGGCTGGATGAACGATATGCTTCACTATATATCCCTTGATCCGCTTTACAGACCGTTTAACCACGACAACCTTACGTTCTCGTTCTTCTATGCATTCTCGGAAAACTTCATACTTCCGATCTCTCACGACGAGGTAGTATACGGCAAGGCGTCCCTTATAAACAAGATGCCCGGCAACTATGAACAGAAATTCGCCGGCGACAGGACGTTTATGGCATATATGATGGCTCACCCCGGCAAAAAGCTTACCTTTATGGGTACAGAGTTCGGACAGTTCAAGGAGTGGGACTATGCTACAGAGCTTGACTGGCTTCTTCTTGAATATCCGGCGCACAGCACACTGAAGCATTTCTTTAAGGAGCTTAACCACTTCTATATAGAGAACTCTCCTATGTGGGAGATCGACTATTCGTGGGAAGGCTTCTCGTGGATATCAAACGACGACTATACCCAGAGCGTTATCAGCTTCCGCAGGATCGACACAAAGGGCAACGAGATAATAGTAGTCTGCAACTTCCAGCCCGTTCTGCGTGAGGACTATCGTATAGGTGTTCCGATAGACGGTACCTACAGCGAGGTATTCAACACCGACGCTGCTGAGTTCGGAGGCTCCGGCATATCAAACGGCACTGCAATAGTTGCCGATGAGATAGCAATGCACGGCTTCCCACAGTCTATATCTCTTACGCTGCCGCCTATGTCGGTCATGTACTTCAAGTGCGTAAGAAAGAAGATCAAGAGAAAACCAAAACAGCTTTCCGACGGCACCAAAAAGACCGCAACAAGAAAGCCCAGAGCAAAAAAGACCGATGCGGCTGTAGAAGATAATGCGGCACAGGCTAAGGAAGTAAAAAAGACAAAGACAACAAAAAGTACAAAGGCTGCCAAAACTACCGAAGCAGCCGACAAAAAGGCAGAGGAATAAAGTCTCTGAAAGACAATACATGCCTTAAAAAAACTTTTAACATTAAATAATCAACGAGGAGGATCACAAAAATGTTGTATCCAAAGCAAGAAGTTGTTGCTATGCTGCTGGCAGGCGGTCAGGGCAGCAGACTGGGTGTGCTGACGCATAAGATAGCAAAGCCTGCGGTACCGTACGGAGGAAAATACAGAATAATCGACTTTCCGCTTTCCAACTGCGTAAACTCAGGTATAGAGGCAGTAGGTGTACTGACTCAGTACCAGCCGCTTGTGCTTAACGAATATATAGGCAGCGGTCAGCCGTGGGACCTTGACAGTATGAACAGCGGCGTTCGCGTGCTCTCACCGTATCAGCAGGTAAATGGAGCAGACTGGTATTCGGGTACCGCAAACGCTATTTATCAGAATATCAATTACATAGACCGTTATAACCCCGACTATGTAGTAATCCTTTCGGGCGACCATATCTACAAGATGGACTACTCCAAGATGATAGCCTTCCACAAGGAGCATCAGGCAGACTGTACAATAGCAGTTATAGATGTACCCCTTGCAGAGGCTTCACGCTTCGGTATTATGAATACAAACCCCGACGGCTCTATCTATGAGTTCGAGGAGAAGCCTGCACACCCCAAGAGCACAAACGCTTCTATGGGTATATATGTATTCAGCTGGGACAAGCTGAGAAAGTACCTTATCGAGGACGAGGACGTAGAAGGCTCCGAGCACGACTTCGGCAAGAACATTCTGCCGAGAATGCTTGAGGACGGTCAGAGAATGTTTGCCTATGAATTCCAGGGCTACTGGAAGGACGTAGGAACGATAGACAGCCTCTGGGAGTCAAATATGGATCTTCTCGACCCGAACACTCCGCTTGATCTGAGCGATGAGTCGTGGAAGATATACAGCCGCAATCCCGTTGTACCGCCGCAGTATATAGCCGATACCGCAAACGTACAGAACTCGCTTATAGCAGACGGCTGCAATATAGCGGGAACGATAGACTTCAGCGTATTGTTCTCAAACGTCGTTGTAAAGCCGGGCGCAGTAGTACAGGATTCTATAATAATGCCCGGAAGCGTTATAGAAGAGGGCGCTGTGGTACAGTATGCTATAGTATCCGAAAACACCGTAATAGGCAAGAACGCCGTTATAGGTATGCGTCCCGAGGACTGCGAGGACAAGGATAAGTGGGGTATCGCCGTTATAGGCGACAACCTGCACATAGGACAGGGAGTAAAGGTAGATCCTCAGGCTATGATTTCTACAGATATTGAGGGGGTTGAGTAACATGCGTGGCAATAATATAATGGGTATAATTTTCTCAAATCTGCACGAGGATCTTATAAGTGAGCTGACAGACAGAAGGACCATGGGCGCCGTACCCTTTGGCGGCAGATATCGTCTTATAGATTTCCCGCTTTCCAATATGGTAAATTCGGGTATCAATAAAATAGGCGTTCTGACAAAGAGCAACTATCAGTCCCTGATAGATCACCTTGGTACAGGTAAATCCTGGGATCTGTCAAAGAAGCGTGACGGTCTGTTCATACTTCCGCCCTTTGCAAATACCTCGGAGTATTCAAACAGAATGACGACCCTCAATTCTATAATGCCGTTCCTTACAAATTCTACTGAGGAATATGTGGTTATTTCCGACTGCGATGTTGTTTGTAATATAGATTACCAGAAGGTTTGCGATGAGCACCTGAAGAATGACGCCGACATAACCCTTGTATACAAGAGAGATCAGCTTCCGCCGAAGCTTCACGATCCGGCTGTTCTGTCCTTCGATTCCAGAGGCAAGGTAATAGACGTACTTATCAATGCAAATATAAACGGCAGCTGCAGCTATTATATGAATATGATGCTTATAAAGAGAGAGCTGCTCATAGAGCTTGTAAACAAGTGTATCAGCAAGAATACTCTTAACTTCAAGCGCGATATAATACAGGCAGAGTACAAGAACCTTAACGTATACGGCTATGAGTTCAAGGGCTTTGCGCCGGTCATAACGTCTATGGGCGACTACTTCAATGCAAATATGCAGCTGATGAAGTCAGAGGTAAGAGGCGACCTGTTCAAGGGCGACCGTCCTATATATACAAAAGTCAGAGATGATATGCCCACAAAGTTCGGTCTTGGCTCGAAGGTAACAAATTCCCTTATAGGCAACGGCTGTAACATAGAGGGCGAGGTAGAAAACTGCATACTCTTTAAGGGTGTGCATATCGGAAAGGGAACAAAGGTTTCCAACTGCGTAATAATGCAGGATACAAAGGTAGGAGCAGACTCCAACCTGAGCTATGTGATAGTGGACAAGGATGTTACTATCAAGGATGAGAGAACACTCAGCGGTTTCCTGTCATATCCCGTATACATAAGTAAGGAGAGCGTAGTGTAAATTTTGGGAGGTGTGTAATATATGAAGTGTCTGTTTGTAACAAGTGAGGCTCAGCCCTTTGCGGCTTCGGGCGGACTTGCCGACGTATCAGGTGCTTTGCCGCATGCCCTGCGCCAGCGACTCATAGGCTGTCGCATAGTTATGCCGCTGTACGACGAAATACCACAGGGACTAAAGGACACAATGCGCTTTGTGACAAGCTTTTCTGTTCCTGTATCGTGGCGCCGTCAATACTGCGGTATATTTGAAACACGCTATAACGGAGTTATCTATTACTTCCTTGACAACCAGTATTACTTCAAGCGTCAGGGACTCTACGGTCACTATGACGACGCAGAGCGATTTGCGTTTTTCTCGCGTGCCGTTTTAGAGATGCTCCCGTTTATAGATTTTAAGCCCGACGTTATCCACTGCAACGACTGGCAGACCGCTCTGGTGCCGACTTACTACAATCTGTTCTATTCACAGAACGAGTGGTACAGCGGGATCAAAACGGTATTTACGATTCACAACATTCAATATCAGGGAAAATACGGTACAGAGCTGTATGAGGAGGTAGTCGGAATACCTCCCCACGGACGCTCGATACTTGATTGCGACGGCTGTATCAATTACATGAAGGGGGCAATTGAAACGGCTAATCGGGTCACTACCGTAAGTCCCAGTTACGCTTGGGAGATCCGCGACCCGTGGTTCTCACACGGACTTGATTCAATTCTGAATGCCAGAGCGTGGAAGATAAGGGGCATACTGAACGGTATTGATACGACATCGTACAATCCGGCTACGGATATACAATTGTATGCTCATTATAATGCAGAGGATCTGTCGGGTAAGGCTGTCAACAAGCAAAAGCTGCAAGAGCGGCTAGGTCTGGAGCAGAACGCCGAGGTACCGATAATAGCTATGGTTACAAGACTTGTATCCCACAAGGGACTTGATCTTGTAAAATACGCTCTTGATCAGCTTATGCGAGAGGAATACATACAGTTTGTAATTCTCGGCTCCGGTGACTGGGAATATGAGAGCTTCTTCCGTTCTATGCAGGACAGGTACCCGGGCAGACTTTGTGCTTGTCATGGATTTATACCTGAGCTTTCGAGAAAGATCTATGCCGGCGCGGATATGTTCCTTATGCCGTCAAAGGCAGAGCCGTGTGGCTTGTCTCAGATGATAGCCCTGCGCTATGGCACAATACCGATAGTTCGCGAGGTTGGCGGACTCAGGGACAGCATACAGGACAGCGGCACAGGCGACGGAAACGGTTTTACCTTCCGGAACTATGACGCTATGGATATGCTTGGCTGCATACGCAGAGCTATCGCAGGCTACTGGCAGCATGACGGTTGGAAGATACTTGTAGAGAGAGCCATGAAGTGTGATAACTCCTGGGCTAAGTCTGCAACCGAGTACATCAACCTGTATCGTGAAGTAATCAACGAATAACGAAAAAAACCACCGACCGTCGCATTTGCGGCGGTCGGTTTTTTGAGTAATAGCTATTAAATTAAAAAGCAATGTCAACAGCTTAAGGTTTTCAGGTTCGCTGCCTTACGGCAGCGAGGCACATTTTATCATAACCACTACAAGGGGAAGCCCTCTTTCCCAGGGCTTCCCCTCTCAAAAAACAGTCCACCGGACTGTTTTTTGATTCACCCCTTTCGGAGGGATTAAGCAAAGGGAGTTTCGCGCTCTGCGGAGCGCGACCAGAGACTCTGTCTCTGGACTCTGCCGCCTTTGTAAAGGCGGGCGAAACTTTTGTGTTTTCTTAAGCTGTTGACATCGAATTAAAAAGTGGATTCTTGTGCCGTTTATTCGGCAAGATATTTCTTCTCGTCCTCGCTGAGGTTTTCAAGCTCAGCTATGTCAGGCTCCTCTACTATGGGAGTCTTTTTCTTTTCTTCCTTCTTCGGGGTGTCTATCCTTACGAATGCACAGCTGTCACGGGGAATTATCAGATTGTCGCCGTTTAGTATGGTATTCATAAACACCTCGCCGTCTGCAAATTCAGGCGGAGTTCTGAAATTGATCGTCTGATCGGAGGCGTTGAATACACACAGCAGCATATCCTTCTCGTCTTTTCGTATATAGCCCATGGTTCTTCCGGTAGAGCCGAATTCTATCAGATCTCCGTCAGTAAGACATGAACAGGCATGACGCATTTTGCCAAGCTGTTTGTACCATTCCAAAAGACGCTTGTCCTCCTTGCCCCACGGAAAGGTGCGGCGGTTAAAGGGGTCTCTGTAGCCCTCAAGTCCTGCTTCGTCACCGTAGTAGATACACGGCACTCCGGGCAGGGTGTACAGTATTCCGCTTGCGATACGCATACGGCTAAGACCGTACTGACGCTGCTCCTCAGAAAGCGTAGTAGCAGCCTGCCACTCTCTGCCTCTGCCGTTCTGACGCTCACCGGCAAGAAGGGTCAATACTCTTTCCGTATCATGTGTTCCGAGCAGATTCATAAGAGAGCGCAGCACCGGACGCGGATAGTTCTCGATAACATTCAGAACTATCTCTATCATATCTCTGCCGTCTCCGCAGTCAAGAAATCCGAGTATTGCGTCACGGAACGGATAGTTCATTACACTGTCAAGCTCTTTTCCGTAAAGAAAACGTCTGCGTGAGCCGTAGCTTTCCTTGTTTGAAGCGTCTTCCCATACTTCGCCGAGCAGCAGTGCGTCTTCGTCCTCGGACTTTACAGCCTCGCGTATATGCTCTATAAATTCGTCAGGCAGTTCGTCCGCTACATCAAGTCTCCAGCCGCTGTTGCCGTTTCTGATCCATTTTTTTATAATACCGTTGTCACCGTTTATATATTCGTTAAAGGATACCGACAGCTCCTCAACCTCGGGCAGAGTATTAAAGCCCCACCATGAGTTGTATATATTCGGCCATTCTATGAATTTGTACCATGTATAGTACGGTGATTCCTTGGAATTATATGCGCCTTTTCCCTCATAACGGTTTTCACGGTTAAAGTATTTGCTGTCGCTGCCTGTGTGGCTGAATACTCCGTCGTTGATGATCCGTATCCCCATAGTCTTTGCCTTAGCGCAAAGACTCCTGAAGTCCTCCTCATTTCCGAGAACAGGGTCTATTTTTTCATAGTCGCCCGTATCATAGCGATGGTTTGAATAGGCTTCAAAAATAGGATTCAGGTATATACAAGTGACCCCAAGCTCCTTTAAATACGGCAGCTTCATTTCTATTCCCTTCAGATCGCCGCCGAAAAAGTCGGAGTTTGTTATCATACCGTGCTCGTTCGGACGCCAGTCGGGTATAGTATCCCAGTCCTTCTGCATTTTTTTGTCGGGATAGATCCCGGTTTTCTTTTCACCGGAATTATAAAATCTGTCCGGAAAGATCTGGTACATAATTCCGCCCGGCAGCCAGTCGGGAGTTTTGAAGTCTTTATCATAGCACAAAAGCTGGAACCTCGGCTCGCCTTCGCTCATAGACAGAAAGCCCTCTCCGCCGAAGCCCTTCATTATATATCTTCTGCCATAGCATGTATCAAGAACAAAGTGGTACCAATAAAGACCAACGGTCTCTGCCTTCAGATCACATTCCCACTGCTCATGATCGTCGCCTACCATACCTGCCCAGAACATTCCGTAAATGGTCGTGTCACCGTATCTGTCATCTTTTACGGCAAGCATAGCTCCCGAGGTATGCAGATCCCTTGGCAGGACTATTCTCATATGAATATTTGTTCCATCCGCTACCGCACCCGTGGGATTTCTGTATTCCTCGATTCTTGAATTAAACATTCTCATTCTGATCCCTCTGTTAAAAATGTACTAACCTAAATTATAAAGCCTTTCTGCAATCCATGTCAAGATAAAATAGTGTTATATTTTAACACTAAAATATCTCAAATATATCGAACAGGTCTATTACAGAGCATACGGATCAACCAAATGCCAAAGTTCCTCTTCGACAATAGCCGTAAGTCTTAACCCGTCTGCGGTATATTCTTCGTTCTGAACAGCGCCCTTGTCTCTCAGGACTGCTGCAATAGATGCTTTTGAAAACGGCAGAAGCAGATCATACCTGCGAAGTCTTACGGGGAGATTATTTTCCACTGCGCGCAAAAGCTCATCAATGCCGATAGCGGATTTGGCGCAGATACGAACACTGTCACGGTCTTGCGGAAGATCATCGGGGTTTGGTACAAGGTCGCACTTATTAAAGACAGTTATTACGGGATGATCTTTAAGACCAAGGTCTGAGAGCAGTCTGTTTGTTACATCAAGGTGCAGCTTATATTCGTCGCTTGAAGCGTCGCACACATTCAGAATAATATCTGCAAGAGCTGCTTCCTCGAGAGTGGATTTAAATGCCTCCACAAGGTGGTGGGGCAGCCGTCTTACAAGACCTACTGTATCTATCATCATAACCGACACGCCGTTTGGCAGCTTTAGTGCCCGAGACGTCGGGTCGAGTGTGGCGAAAAGCTTGTTTTCGCTGAGCACGCCTGCCTGAGTAAGAGTATTCATAAGTGTAGACTTGCCTGCATTGGTATATCCGACGATAGCGACTGTGATCACTCCGTCCTTTTTTCTCCTTGCGCGCAGCTGTTCTCGGCGATCGGCGAGATGCCGCAGTTCGTCCTTCAGGTATTCTATTTTTCTTCTGATATGCCGCTTGTCTGTTTCGAGCTTTGTTTCGCCGGGTCCTCTGGTACCCACACCTCCGCCGAGTCTGGACATTTCCTTACCCTTACCGGAGAGTCTCGGCATAAGGTACTTCAGCTGAGCCAGCTCTACCTGTATTTTACCCTCATTGGTTTTTGCTCTTATTGCAAAAATATCAAGTATAAGCATAGTACGGTCTATGGTACGGGTATCAGTCTCATTTTCAATATTTCTTATCTGTGTCGGGGACAGCTCTGTATCAAACACTATAAAGTCTATTTCCTGTTGTTCACAGGTGTTTTTTATTTCCTCAAGTCTGCCGGAGCCTATACATGTAGCTCCGTCAGGCTTATCGCGTTTTTGTATAATACTTCCTACAGGTTCTGCGCCTGCACTGCGTACAAGCTCATACAGCTCCTCCATCGAGCCTTCAGCGTCGTATTCTCCTGTATCTATCCCCACAAGCAATGCCCGTTGTATTTTCTCTCCATTCTCAAACACCACTATTACCTCCCTTATATTTCACTCCACTCCATTATACACCATTTCCCTCCCTCAACACAAGGCGCCGCGGCGGAGTGCCTCCGCGGTCAATTCGCGCACTGTAGTTTGTATTGCCGCCTACCTTATTGGCACGCGTACGAGTTAGGTTTATATTCGTGCACCATCCGCGTCACGGCGCTCAGGGCGCCGCTTAGCGCTGCTATATAGTGGAGGCAAGTATACTTGTCTACTCTTTTCATTGTCTCCAACTTTTATTATTTTAATGAATACTGAAAACTTAAAACAAAAAAGAATAATGCTTATAGATATTCCCTAAGACTCGCTGTACTGTTTTCTCGGAGACAATGAGTAGAGTAGATAAACATACTCGCTTCCATTCCAAAGCAGCGTCAAGTGCCGCTCTGTGCGGTACCCCAAGGGCACTTCCTTCGGGCGCACGGCGCGGACGGCGCACGAATATAAACCAAACTCGTACGCGTGCCAAGAAAGTGGAGGACACAACCCACCCGAGTGCGCGAATTGCTCAGCGCGAGCACGCGCCGGAGGGTTGGTGTAAAATAATTCTGGGAGTTTTGGAATAGGTGGAAGTAACGCGATTTAGTGTGATACATCAAGCAGAAAAGACAAATACACTTATTCTCACATCAAAGCAGCGTCAAGCAGCACCCTGTGTGCTGTGGCGCGGAAGGAGAGGGACAATAAACCCC
>JAHKXX010000271.1 GCA_020627425.1 bacterium | reverse complement strand
TTAACGGCATTCAGCTCATTTTCACAGAGCGGAACACCCTCGTTTTTTTGTGTTATCATAAGACCGCCTACGCCGAGACTTGATATTTCATTTGTAAGTGCAGTACCGCCGCAGATACTAACACTGCTGATTATTATCACCGAAGCCACGCCTACCATAATACCCGACAGAGTAAGAAAGGTTCTGCCCTTTTTTCTGAACAGTATCTTTATTGAGTTTAATAATAATTCAAGCATTATTCATCACTGCCGCTCTTTTTTATTTTAATTTTCATACCGTCGGTAATGGTCCCGTTGTCCTTTATTATCAGATCCTTTTCACTGACTCCGCCGGTTATCTGCATACCTGTTTTGTATTCGTTACCGGTTTTGATGTATGTCTTTTTTGCTTTGCTATCCTTCAGAGTATATACATAGTCGCCCCTGTCGTCGGAAAGAATACATTCATACGGCATAACAAGCGTATTCCTGTCCACAGAGGTAACAATACTGCATTCCGCCGAGTATCCTACGCGGACACTGGCTTTTAAATCTATATCCGGTACTACTATGACTTTTACGGTAGTTTCCTTGCCGCCCAGACCGCTTGTCAGAGTTGCCGTATCCGACAGCTCGCTCACTCTACCGGTAAACACCCTGTCACCAAGGGCAGTAAATCTTATATTGACCCTCTGACCCTTTTTGATTTTGGAAATATAGCTTTCGTTTATGTTCAGAGGTATTTCAAGCTCTGTTTTTTTTGACAGCTTCATTACCGTTATATTGCTGTCAGTAAAATCGTCGGGACTTATATTCAGCTCCGTCACTATACCGTCTCCCTTAGAGATGACATTCTCCGCTACGGCATTCTCTCTGATCTGAGCTACTATATCTGTCTTTAGTGACGAATCGGTAATATAAGCCGCTATATTTTTAATGTCATAATATTTCAGAAGCTCTTCCTCGGCTTTTTTATCAAGCTTGAATGCCGTATAGAGTATATCGCCCTTTTTTACCTCGTCACCCATATTTACCTCTACGGTATTTATCATAGACATCGAGTCACTTTTTACACTGTACACCGATGAATATTCAAGTCTGCCGCTGCTGACTACCGTGTTTTCTACATCCTCCGGTCGCAGAGCAAATACTTCCGCTTCGGATGAGTCATTTTGCATAGCAAAGCCCGACATTACTATTGTTACTACAAGTACAAGTGTAACCGAAAACAAAAGCAGGTACTTTTTCAATTTGCTCATCTCCCGAAAATAGTATTTGAAAGCAGAGAGCAAATTATTAATAGCATTAAAAGAAAAAAATGGAAGAACGGTACAAAAACCGTTCTTCCGAACCGGCGTGCCGCCGGGGTCAAATCGCGCACCCGCTCCCTGCGGTCGCTGTTTTTTATAAATTTCAGTCCCCTCACGCGCCTGTAGAAAAATCTTTTATGTTATTTTCAGAAAAAATATTACTCTGTTTCTATCAGTGCGATGGACTGTGCTCCCATATTTATCTTGTCTTCTTTTATAGTGATTTTACCGATAGAGAACAGAACTTTTCCATCAAGCTTACTCGGAGCGCTCTGCTTTTTATCGGTGGGGTTCACGGCTATTATCATTTTGCCGCGTCTGAAGATAAACGGGAATGTATTTTTCTCAGCATAGACAACCTCAAAGCCACCGTCAGCCTTCAGATCATCATATTTATGTCTCAGCGCTATTACCTTTCTTAGTGTATTGAGTATCGAGTCGGGATCACTTTCATTTGCCTCTACTGTCGGAGCGTTTTTTCTTTTGTCAACAGGCAGATAAAGTTTTTCCTCGGCTGCTGTCGAGAAACCGTGGTTTATACTGTCATCCCACTGCATAGGAGTACGGGTGCCTGTCCTGCTGTAGCCGCCCTCCTTGCTTTTCAGACCTTCAATAAATCTCATACCGATCTCATCACCGTAATACAAAAACGGTACACCGGGCATCAAAAATACAAATGCATAGGCAAGCCTTGCTTCCTCAATACTAAACTGCCTTGTCATTCTCGGAGTATCGTGGTTACAGGTTATAAAGCTGATATAACCCTTACCCTCAGTTTTTTCGAGGTATTCTGTATATTCGTCAAGGAATTTTGTTATATCCCCCTTACCGTTTTTGCTGAAAACCGCAAGTGACTCTCCGGTATCCTTGTCTTTCTCTCTGAATAAATATCTGTAGCCGTTGTTATCATGGTCAAGATAAAAATCA
>JAHKXX010000270.1 GCA_020627425.1 bacterium | reverse complement strand
TGTACCGGCAGATCGGTAGCGCTGCCGCCGCAGATTATCAGAACATCTATTTTATCTGTCCATTTCTCTATATCGTTTACATTTACAACGGGAACATCGGGAGTAAGAATTTTTACCGTTTCGGGAGCACGTCTTGTGAACACTGCTGCAAGCGTCATATCGGGCGCATCGGCAACAGCTATCTCCGTACCCCTACCCAGGTTACCGTAGCCTAAAATACCAATTCTTGTTTGCATACTGATCTCTCCTTTTAGCTCTTTCAAAAAGTGCTTCTGCATTTTTTAAAGCGGATTTATTCATTTTGAACAGCCGCTATAGATAAGTATAAATTCATTTTATGCTTATGTCAATACATTATCTATATAAATTTTGATTTCATATCATTTTATGTTTAAAGGCTATGTTCTATATAGGCAAGGTCAAGCCGCAGTCCTGAACGCTTATCAGTGGATATATCACTACTTTCGGATGAATAACGGGACCCGCCAACTTTACAGCAGATCCCGTCTCTGTGTTATTGTTTTAGCTTTCGTTATGGCCATCCTTGCAGGATTTTGATCAGATTCCTTCATTATCGTCTTGTTTGTCGGGTGTATATTCCATAATAACGGAATTGATCCTTTGCTCTACAACATCCTTTACCGTCATAAGGAGCCCCCTGTATCTGAACTGAGTACCCTTATCGGGAATGTCGCCAACTTGCTCTATTACCCAGCCTCCGACGGACTTGCTGTCTGTTTTTATGTATTTTTCATCTTCATCTATAAGCTCGAGCATATCGTCAATATCCATATCCGCGTCAAGCTCATATTTATTTTCGGAGATCTTTTTATATTTCTTTTCTATCTCTTCATCCTCATCCCATATCTCTCCGACAAGCTGCTCCAGCAGATCCTCCATAGTCACCATACCAAGAGTACCGCCGTATTCGTCGGTAACTATTGCTATATGTACCTGCTTGTACCGGAAATCCGCAAGCAGTGACGAAAGCCTTTTTGAGCGATAAATAAAGTAAGCCGGCTGTATAAGCTCTCTTATATCGGGATATTCGTTACTTAGCATACATTCAAGATAGTCCCTTGTATGAAGTACACCGATAATGTTGTCAATATTTCCCTGATATACGGGTATTCTAGAAAAACGTTCCCTCAGAACCGTTTCCCGTATTTTTTTGGGATCGCCCTCAATATCTATTGTGATCATATCGACGCGGGGAGTCAGAACATCATACACGGTTTTTTCGTCAAATTCAAGCGCCGACTGTACAAGCTCACTTTCCTGTTCCTCGAGAACTCCCTCCTCCTCTATGCTCTCTACTATATACTTCAGCTCGTCCTCGGTAACGCTCGGCTCCTTTTTCTTGCTTTTGCTTGCCCTTTTTTGTACGAAGGACGTAAGCTTCAGCAGCAGAAAGGTTACGGGCGTCATTATTACCATTATCACATAGAGCGCTCCGCCGAAGCGCATACAAAGGCTCTCGCTGTTCTGCTTTGCAATGTTTTTCGGCATTACCTCGCCGAATATCAGTACTACTATAGTAAGAACTATCGTACTTACAAGCGTACCGGCAGCGTCATCCATAAAGCTTACAAAAAACAGAGTAGCAAGAGAGGATGCAGCGATATTTACTATATTATTTCCAATGAGAATTGTGGACAGCGCCTTGTCATAGTGATCGGCTATATACAAAGCCTTTTTTGCCTTTTTGTTACCGTTGTCCGCATAGTTTTTCAGTCTTATCTTGCTGACCGAGGAATATGCAGTCTCGGCAGATGAAAAAAACGCCGAACACATAACAAGCAGTATTATTATTACTCCCAATATCCAAGGGTTCAAAAATTATCACTCCATTTTAGGAACTGTTCATCAATAACTTTTAATTTCTGCTTGTCTGATTTGCCCTGTACTGCGTTACACTCCCTCGAAATACGAAAGTATTTCTAAAGGCACTGAAAAAGATATTTCTACAGGCGCGGAACGGGACTCGAACTCCCGGAAAAAGTAGCGACCGCAGGTAGCGGATACGCGAT
>JAHKXX010000269.1 GCA_020627425.1 bacterium | reverse complement strand
AATTGTCCCCACAAGCATAGCACACGCGAGTGCTATTGCAATACTTTTTCTTCTTTTATTCACCAGAATACCTCCTCGATAAGTTATTGGCTGTTTTCAACCTTTTTTATTATATAGTAATAATCACAAAAAATCAATAGTGTGTTGGGATTTTTTGAACTTATTTAAAAACCGCAGAGGACAAGCCTCTGCGGTTATAAATTTACCACAAGTATTGAATTTTAATATTATACTATTTGTTTATTGTTTCTGTTATTGAGTTTGTATAAGTTATTAATAAAAACCAGTCACACCAAATAGAATAGAAAAATCCACCAACCTCCACAACAATATAGCACGAGCGGCGCTATATGCGCCGCGACGCGGAAATAGAGGTACAATAAACCAAGCCCGTCCGCGTGCCAAAAAGGTGGACGGTAACACTAACTCGAGTGCGCGAATTGACAGCGCAGGCACTGCGCCGTTACGCTGCCTCGGCATCAATGTATTGAGGTTCAGGCTCGTGGTCGGTGTAGTATACTACAAGAAGGAACCATGTTATTTTTACGGCGGCATTTGCTATACAATATAATAGACCTATGTAGTATGTGTATGCCTGTAGAAAGCTGTGCGACAGCGAAAAAACAGCACATAGAACAGCTGCGGCGGCATAGCAGACTGCAGCAATCAGCGAGGATATTTTTGCGTTTTTGGCTCCACTCACCTGCCTGTCGGGGAACTTGAAGTGCTTGCCAACAGAGCCTAAAAATATAAAATCCGAAATGCCGGAATATATCAGCGAACCGAACAGCAGTATAAGCGATATGAAAAGTATTATAAAAAATATCTTGTCATCCTTCAGCAGTGGCTCGAGTGCCGGTATTCCCGAGGCTGCTATGGCGGCAATAAGCGCAACAAGAGATATTACGCTGCCCGCTGTGCTTGTTACGGCTCTCGCTATGGCGGTTATCTTTGTTGCGCCGACCCCCAGTACAAACGGCAGACGGCGGTCGTTTTTTCCGTTTAAGAGCATTAAAAGTGCAGATATAAACGGCACAAGACTCATCAGCACTATTATGTTTGCAATAAATAACGACGAGGAAAACACGTCGATCAGATCAAAGGATACGAAGTTCAGTATCAAGCGCTTTAAAAGGGATACAAAAAAGTATATTCCTGCCGCTACAAGAGATATGCTGACGGCTATAAGATAGGCTTTCATAGCGGTGCTTCTGCTCGCCTGCTTTGCAGTATCGTCCGGCGACAGCTTTTTCTTCGGAAAAGCGTTAATAAAATTCATTTTGTTTTCTCCTCCCTGTTTTTATCCGAAATGAGGAATCATACATAGTTTACTTTCATTAGCAAGAGTCGATCAAAACCGACCCGGCGAACCGCCGGTGGCAATTCGCGCCCGGGTCTGGTATCGGCTTCGACTTATTGTCGCGCCGCATTCTTTTGCCAATTATACACTTAGAATGACCCCTATATATCTATGTATTATACATTAGTTTTTATAAAAAATAAAGAGCCGACTGTGCTTTGTCGGCTCTCTTTGGATTAATGTAAGCTGAATGCGCCTTACTTTTCGTCAGCTTCGGGCTTCTTTTCTTCGTTAAGCTTCTCCTCGGGCTTGACTTCGGGCGCAGCTTCGGGTGTTCCCTCTGCATTTGCACTCGGATAAGCTGTTTTGGGAATATCCAGTTCGGCTGTATCGAATTCAGACGAGGATGTGTCGCTGTTATCAATAGGAGTCAGGGGAGTTTCGGGAGTCACAGGCTTTGCGGCTGCCGGTACTGATTTCTGCTGCATAGCCGGAACTTTAGGAGTATTCAGCGGTGCTATCGGGTGCGGAGGCATAGGCGGTACAGAAGGCACAGGTCTTGGCAGCGGAGCCGGGATGACCCGTGTATCGGAATTCATATTCACGGGATGATACGGGTTGTTCTTATTGTCAACAAAGCTGTTGTTCTGTGTATATGCAGGATATGCCATAGTAGATGTCGTAACGGGCGGATAATATGACGGCACCGTACTTATCTGATTTTGTGAGCCGGTCATTTTGCTGAACCTGTCCGCAAAGCTGCCGAAATAACCTATTATTATAGAGAGGTCTATAAGTGCAACGGTCGCAGCGGCAGAGATGAGTATATTCAGCATAGTTACAACAAGCTCCACAGGATCGGGAGCAGCAAGCTCGGACGCGCTGTAATTCGGGAGCACAAGGCTGAAGAGCTGACCCGTAAACACCATGCTCATAATAACTGAGCCAACTATAGAGCTCACCATACTGAGAGCAGCTCCCTTTTGGAAAAACTCATTTTTGGTGTTCATATTTTTCTTGAACGAGATCATAAGTCTAAGCAGAGATATAGTCAGCGTCAGCACAGCGGCTCCGGTTATAACTGTTCCGAAAAACAGTCCTATAGGGAACTCGCGGCTCTCTGCTGCTTTGGTGTGAATACTGTTATAGTATTCATAGTTACATACTGAAACAGATGCCAGCGAAATGACTATGTACACTACTTCTACCACAACGGCACCCACAAGAGCAGCGGTTATGATAGTTATTCCGCCGGACAAAGAGTTGGTATTGTTTTTTACTGCTGCGCTGCGGCACATAAACACGCCTACCGTAGCAAAAATAAGTACGGCAAAAATCAACAATCCGAGTATCAGGTCTACAATACTTACACTTTTGTCGCCAAACATATAGTACAGCGACTCAAATGAATCGTATTTCTTTTCGTTCGCAACAGAAAACAATATTCTTACAAATTCAAAAACCGACAAGGACAGTGCGGTTACCGCGAGTGTGACTACGGATATTCTTGCCAGAGTTTTTCTTACGCTTTCTCTTGCGTAACCATCAGTTTTTGTGAGATTCAGATCCATACCTATCACCTTTCATTATAAAATTGAGGCGCTTCTCCGTTCTTCTCTTTACATCCTATCCATCCCACGCCTCTGTCCCCATTATACACCACTCTTCCCCAAAACACAAGCCCGGCGGCGTGGCGGAGTGCCTCCGCGGTCGACTCTCTCTTGCCGCACGGCGGCAAGGGCGCGCACGGCACGCCGCAGCGTGGCTGGTACTTGTTACCGCCGAATATACGACACCGTCTCAAATTGAATTTATTGTACGGTACAATCCGCGTCACGGCGCAAAAGGCGCCGCTCGTGCTGCTTTGATGTGAGAATAAGTGTATTTGTCTTTTCTGTTTTGTGTACCGACAATATTAATTACTGAAGACTGAAAACTTAAGACTGAAAAAGTAATAATGCTTACGCAAACACACGTCATACTTGCTGCACTGTT
>JAHKXX010000268.1 GCA_020627425.1 bacterium | reverse complement strand
CAAGAGTTACAACACGCAGACAGTTAAGCGAATCTGGATATATCTTTGACACATCAGGATGCTGTACTATTACCTCTTCTATAACACCGAAGTTCTTTTCCGGATCGGAAATATATTTATACAGCTCTTCTGTATTTGAAAAATCGGATACCTTGATCTTTTCAATACCCTTACCGCTTTCTCCTATATATGGTTTTGCGAAGAAGAACTCTTTATTCTGTACGAATTTTTCAAATTCTTCATAACCGATATCGGCAAGATCTATTATTTCTCTGCCCATAAAATCTTTGAATTTCTTGTCAAAAACGTTCTTTTCATCAAAGATATAAGAATACCTTTCATCGTTAAGGGTAGTTACAAGACGCTTGTTTTTTAGTCTTGTCAGATATGTTTTTCTTTGCTTTGCTTTTATTTTGTAAAATTCGAAAATGATATAGTCATTGTAGCCGGCACCATATTTCAGGCTGCATCCGAGCATATCAAAAAAGGTAATAAACTTACTCTTTCCCGACTTCTCGTGAACCACATTGATGGCGTCCTGCATTTTTTTGAAGCTTGCACCGCCAAGCACTCTTTTTATATAACCAAAATTCATATAAATACCTACTTAGTTAATTGATCAAAGCTCAGCCAAAACTTCGCTTACGGATTTTTTGATTATTTCCATTCCCTCTGTCAGCTCTTCCTCTGTTATGATAAGCGGAGGCATAAGCTTTACAACGGAATTCTTTCTGCCGGCACCCTCTATGATCAGTCCGTTTTCAAAGCATCTTGCTTCTATTTTGTCGGCAAGACCCTCTACCGGAATACCAGCAAACTCTATACCCCAGATAAGTCCGCGTCCGCGAAGCTGTAAACGGGAATCTATGGGCAATATTTCCTTTGTCAGGAAATCCTCGACTATTTTGCTCTTCGCCTTTACCTGATCCTCTATCTTGTTTTCAAGCATATAATCAAGTCCTGCCTTGGCAGCGACAAAAGCAAGCTGGTTTCCGCGGAAGGTTCCGTTGTGCTCGCCGGGAGTCCACTTGTCAAGCTCAGGCTTAAATAGTGTGATCGCAAGTGGGAAACCGTATCCGCCTATAGATTTGGACATAGTAACTATATCCGGCTGAATATCTGCTCTCTGGAAGCTGAAGAAATCTCCGCTGCGGCAACATCCAACCTGTACGTCATCAACAACAAGAAGTATATCGTTATCATCGCAGAATTTGCGAACTCTTTTCAACCAGTCTATTTCAAATACCTGTATACCGCCTTCTGCCTGTATCGTTTCTATAAACAGAGCCGCCGGCTTATCAACACCGCTGTGATCGTCGTCAATAAGTCTCTGCATATATTCAACTGTATCAAGCTGCGGGAACATATACGGTGCAGGAATAAACGTAACGTTCTGCAGCGGTACACCGGCACCGGCTCTTGATGATTTGTCGGTTGTAATAGCCAGTGATCCTAAAGTCATACCATGAAAAGCACCCATAAGTGCAAAGACATTCTGACGCTTTTTTACCTTTCTTGCAAGTTTCAAAGCTGCTTCATTCGCATTTGTGCCTGTCGGACCCGGGAACATTATTTTGTAATCAAGTCCGCGCGGCTTTAAAATCTTTTCTTCAAGTGTTTCTATAAATTCTCTCTTCGGAACGGTATACATATCAAGAGCATGAATAATGCCGTCGTTCATAAGATAATCTATCAGCTTTGCCTTTATCTCCGGGTTATTGTGTCCGTAGTTTACGGCACCCGCACCACAGAAAAAATCCAAATACTTCCTGCCGTTTTCGTCTATAAAGTATGAGCCTACCGACTGCTTAAATACAGTAGGAAAATGTCTGCAATAAGAACGAACCTCAGATTCATAGTTTTCAAATACAGATGTATTCATTTTGACATATCTCCGTTTCAGATTTTATTATTATTACAAGCCTATTTTACATTTTTTATTATTAACCGTCAAGGGCAATAAGCGATAAAATACGCATTTTTTATGGTATTTCTTCTTCTTTTTTAATCATATACAAAAACTGTCAAATATGGTATATAAATTTATACACTTTAAAAATGCAAGTTTAGCCGACATAAAATTCACGACAAAAGACAGGTCGGGTTTCGACCTGTCTTTTATCTCTGTTAAAGCGGGACATAATTTTGGTTTCTATAGGTACTGAAAAAGATACTTCTACAGGTGCGGAACGGAATCCGAACTCCTGAAAAAAGCAGCAACCGCCGGTTACACAGAAACGGTATCTGCACCGAGGCACTTTACCATAACAGCCTTCTGTGCGTGCAGTCTGTTTTCTGCCTCCTCAAATATTTCATCAGCGTGCGCCTCAAAAACATCATCGGTTATCTCCTCACCCCTGTGTGCAGGCAGACAATGCTGAACCATAGCGTCAGGCTTTGCAAGGGACATAAGCTTTTCGTTTACCTGATAGCCGTCAAAGGCTTTTTTCCTTTTTTCTGCTTCGCCCTCCTGACCCATTGAAGCCCAGACATCGGTTATAACGACATCGGCGTCTACAACAGCCTCCTCGGGAGTGCGGAACATATTAAATTTATCACCATATTTCTTTGCAAAATCAAGCACCTGAATATCAGGCTCATAGCCCTCGGGACAAGCAACGGAAATGAACATTCCTGTTTTCAGAGCACCGACAATAAGAGAATTCATCATATTGTTTCCGTCGCCTATAAACGCCATTTTCAGTCCGTCGAGCTTACCCTTAAACTCTCTGATGGTCATAAGATCCGCAAGTATCTGACAAGGATGACAGAAATCGGTAAGACCGTTTATTATGGAAATACTGCCGTAATTTGCAAGATCCTCGACCTCCTTCTGCTCGAAGGTCCTGATCATTATACCGTCAAGATAACGGGAAAGAACTCTTGCAGTATCCTGTACAGGCTCTCCCCTGCCTATCTGCATATCTTT
>JAHKXX010000032.1 GCA_020627425.1 bacterium | reverse complement strand
TTATTGCTACTCACGGAGATCTGGATTTTCCCGGCGGCTATGACGAGCCTATCATAAAGCGTGTGATAGCTACCGAGGGTCAGACTATAGATATAGACTTTGAAACCGGCAGCGTAACCGTCGACGGCATAGTTCAGGAAGAGGATTATATAAAGGGTATTACGAAAAGAACGAGAAATACCCAGGACTTTCCCCTTACCGTTCCGAAGGGCTATGCGTTTGTAATGGGCGATAACCGCGAAAACTCGCTGGACAGCCGCAGCAAGGAGGTCGGCCTTATTCCAAGGGAAAATATAATAGGAAAAGCGGTTTTCCGTATTTTTCCGTTTGATAAATTCGGAACCGTTTGACCGAATTAAAAAGTATTTTGGGTACAGGGGGTGCCGGTATGGCAGAAAATGAAGAGAAAAAAACAAAACACGGCGGTGCACTCGCCACTGTGTATGACTGGCTGACGTCTATAACCTTTGCGCTTATTTTTGTGCTGCTTCTGCTGACCTTTGTTTTCAGACAGGTCACGGTAAACGGTACATCTATGAATAATACGCTTGCGGACGGTGACAGGCTTATTGTCGAAAACCTTATGTACTCCCCTCAGTACGGCGATATAGTGGTAGTCAGCCACGGAGAACACTATGAGGACGCAATAATAAAGCGTGTAATAGCTACCGGAGGACAGGTCGTAGATATAGATTTCAGTACCGGTGAAGTAAGCGTAGACGGCGTTATAATTGATGAGCCGTATATAAAGGGCTTTACAAAAAAGCTCGGCAATTCTACCGAGTTCCCTCTTACCGTACCGAAGAATTGTGTTTTTGTTATGGGCGACAACAGGGAAAACTCGCTTGACAGCCGCAGCAAGGAAATAGGCATAATTCCCGAAAACAATATTGTCGGCAAGGCAGTGTTCAGAATGTATCCGGTAAACGCATGGGGCGGCTTGTATGACAATATGTAAGCCCTACCCCGAGGTTCCGACGCAGCTACAGAAAAAGAAACGGCAGGAAGTAAAATGAATAACAATACAGATAATTTAAATATACAATGGTTTCCCGGTCATATGACCAAGACCAAAAGGAAGATAGGATCCCAGCTAAAGCTGATCGACGCGGTCGCTGTGCTTCTGGACGCGCGCGTGCCTTATTCAAGCTGTAATCCGGATCTCAGAAGCATTATCAACAACAAGCCCCGGATAGTTATACTTAATAAATGCGATATGGCAGACCAAAGCGAAACAAAAAAATGGCTCAAAGTCTTTAAGGATAACAATATAAGCGCGATAGCTCTTGACTGTAAAACAGGCAAGGGCTTGAATGCTTTTATACCGACGGTCAAAAATGTACTTGCCGACAGGATAAAGGCATGGCGGTCAAAGGGTATGACGGGCAGAGCCATAAAGGTAATGGTCGTGGGTATACCGAACGTCGGCAAGTCCTCCTTTATAAACAGAATGGCAAGACAAAACCGTGCAAAAACAGAGGACAGACCGGGCGTTACAAGGGGCAACCAGTGGTTTACGGTAAGCAAGGGTTTCGAGCTGCTCGACACCCCCGGAGTGTTGTGGCCGAAGTTTGACGACAAGCTCGTCGGAGAAAGACTTGCCTATATCGGCTCCATAAGGGACGAAATACTCGATACAGAGGGGCTTGCGTGCGGACTGCTCGTCTATCTGAGAGATAACCACGGCTCTGCGCTGTGTCAGAGATATAAGCTGTCAGAGGATGAGATAAAGGATAAGCAGAGCTATGAGCTTCTCTCTATGATTGGCAGAAAACGCGGTATGCTGATACCCGGCGGAGAGATAGATACCGAGCGCGCTGCGGCGACTGTTCTTGATGAATTCAGAAGCGCTGCTCTCGGCAGAATAACACTGGACAGGGCGGAGGACTATCCGAATGTTAGAATATGAAACGATCTATGCACAGCAGGGCTTTAAGAGAATATGCGGAGTAGACGAAGCAGGCCGCGGACCGCTTGCAGGACCTGTATGCGCTGCTGCGGTGATATTTCCCGAGGGACTTGTAGTAGAGGGTATAGACGACTCTAAAAAGCTCTCCGAGAAAAAACGGGAAAAGCTTTTTGAGATAATAAAAAACGAAGCACTGTCCTACAACGTAGCATGGGCAAGCGTGGAAGAAATAGAGGAGATTAATATTCTGAATGCCGCTATGCTCGCTATGAAAAGGGCTGTCGAGGGACTTCGGGTGCCTGCGGATTTTGCACTGATAGACGGCAACAAAAAGCCGCCGCTGTCTATACCGTGTACCGCGATAGTAAAGGGAGACGCGCTGTCGCAGTCT
>JAHKXX010000267.1 GCA_020627425.1 bacterium | reverse complement strand
GTACCCCAAGGGCACTTCCTTCGGGCGCGTGGCGCGGACGGAGAGGGACAATAAACCAAATTCGTACGCGTGCCAAGAAAGTAGGCAGTAACACCAACTACAGTGCGCGAATCGAGAGCGCAGGCACTGCGCCGCGAATCGAGAGCGCAGGCACTGCGCCGCGAATTGAGAGCGCAGGCACTGCGCCGCGAATTGGGTGCAGCGTCACGCTGTTTGCTGATCAGTGAATCTGATGGTTGTAAAATATGGGCACTCCGTGGTATTATATATAAGAGAAGTCGGTCAAAACTATATCCGAAGGGAAAGCTTACGGTTATGAATATGATAAATAAAATAAAGGACCTGGGATGTTGCCGTCCCGATAAATACAGAAAGAGCAGGGGCTTGCTTGCGTGTCTTATGACTTGCGCGATCGCGTGCGGCGCTGTGTTTGGCGCCGCCCTGACAGTCGGCGCAGAGCCGGAGGATACTGTAACAGAGCCTGTAGAAAGTGCTGTCGTAAACGATACTGTACCGGCAGAGGAATCGCCTGCGGATGATATAGAGCCGGAGGAGCCTGTCCTGCCGCAGTATTCCGAGGAGGAATATATCGCCGAAAGCGAGCCTCAGTATAATACGGATACTTCCAATGAAGAGGATTATACCTATGAGGAGCCGGATGACAGCAGTACGGTGTACTACGCTCCCGAGGAATACTATACAAATGACGACTATGTTGATACCTATACCGACCAGACAACAGCATATGAGGAGACGGAAACAGCAGCGCCTGAGTCGTCCGCCGCTAATGATGCAAGCTCTAAAATAGCAGCCGCGTCTGTAGATACGTCCGAGCTTACTTCTAAGGACTGGAAAGAGCTTCAGGACAGCCTTAATTCCAGCCTCGGTCTTACAAGCGAGGATCCCGGGAAAAAGAGTAGCTCCGGTGACGGATCTCATGATAATGCTATAAGACAGATAAAGGAAAACAGCGAGGACAGTCAGGGAGCCGTAAACGATACCTGGATATACCTTGTTGTCGGTATAGCCCTTATTTTAGCAGGAGCCGTTGTTGTGTTTGTGCTGATACTGACCACTGTCCGCACAAAAAATAAAATGCGTATGCAGGCAACAAAATACAGAAAGAAAAACGATATGGAGGATATACTGTCAAACGAAAATATAGAAAAAAGAAAAAACCGTACAGAGGACAGTAACGAAAAGAAAACCGCCGAGGATAGTAAGACGAATGTTTCCTCCGGTGTGAATGCCGTTAAAAAGCAAAAGGCTCAAACCTTAAAAAGAAAAACCTTCTCAAACGATGAAATAGAGGATATATTCTCTGACAACAGCATAGAAAAAGCACAAAGATCCAAGCGCAGCACCGTGTCAAAGCCCTCCTCTGGCGGTAAATACAGTGCCGGTAGAAAGGGAAAATAGTCGGTATAAATGTTTTAATTCATTAAAAGAAATTAAAATAATAAATGTATGTTATAATAAAGCCATCAGGTTTATTTATCAAGGCTTTTAATTATTTCGGTTTTCTTTCGGAAAACCATACACTGAAAAACGGAGGAACGGATAAGAATGAACAGTCAAGAGCTTCTGGAGCTGAAAAAAGCAGCCTGCAACGTGAGATTGTGGACTATCGAGGGCGTTTATAACGCAAAGTCGGGTCATCCGGGCGGATCGCTGTCCGCGGCGGATATTATCACCTACCTTTACTTCAAGGAGATGAATGTAGATCCGAAAAATCCAAAGGATCCCGGTAGGGACAGATTTGTTTTGTCAAAGGGACACTGCTGCCCCGCGCTTTATGCTGCTCTCGCACTGAAGGGCTTTTTCCCGACGGAGGAGATAAAGTCGCTGCGTCACATAGGCGCTATGTTGCAGGGACATCCGGATATGAAGCACACACCCGGTGTGGATATGAGCTCAGGCTCTCTCGGTCAGGGCGTTTCTGCTGCGTGCGGTATGGCTCTTGCGGGTAAATATGACGGCGCAGACTACAGGGTATATGCTCTTCTCGGCGACGGCGAGTGCGAGGAGGGTCAGGTATGGGAGGCTGCTATGTTTGCATCCCATAACAAGCTTGACAACCTTTGTATTATAGTAGACCTTAACGGACTTCAGATAGACGGTCATGTTAACGATGTAGCAGGACTGGAGCCTCTGGACACAAAGTTTGAAGCTTTTGGCTTTGAGGTAATAAAAATAGACGGCAACGATTTTGAGCAGATAGAGTCTGCTCTTGAAAAGGCAAAGACAGTAAAGGGCAAGCCCACGGCGATAATTGCCGCCACTATAAAGGGCAAGGGCGTATCATATATGGAAAACCAGGTAGGCTGGCACGGCAAGGCTCCGAACACAGAGGAGTACGAGCAGGCTATGGCAGAACTGAGAGCACAGTTAAAGGCATTGGAGGCATAATCATGGCAGAAACAAAGAAAATTGCAACAAGAGAAAGCTTTGGTCTTGCGCTGTGCGAGCTTGCAAAGGACCATCCCGAGATAGTAGTTCTGGACGCCGACCTTGCGGCGGCAACAAAGACAGAGATATTCAAAAAGGCTTATCCCGACAGATTTTTTGACTGCGGTATATCCGAGGGCAATATGATAGGCGTAGCAGCAGGACTTGCAGCCTGCGGCAAGGTGCCGTTTGCGGCGTCATTTGCTATGTTTGCTACGGGCAGAGCATACGAGCAGGTAAGAAACTCTGTAGGCTATCCCCATCTGAACGTAAAGATAGCAGGCTCTCACGCAGGTATTACCGTAGGTGAGGACGGAGCTACACACCAGTGCTGTGAGGATCTGGCGCTGATGCGTACTATCCCCGGAATGGTAGTACTTAACCCTGCTGACCACTATGAGATGACCGAGGCTGTAAAGGCAGCCTATGAATACGACGGACCCGTATATATCAGACTCGGCAGACTGGCTATAGACAGCTTTAACGACCCCGATACCTATAAGTTTGAGATAGGCAAGGGCATAACCCTTGAGGACGGAAACGATGTTACCGTTATTGCTACCGGACTTGTAGTAAACGAGGCACTGAAGGCAGTAAGAGAACTGAAGAGCGAGGGCATAAATGCAAGGCTCATAAATATGCACACCATAAAGCCTATAGATAAGGACATAATAATAAAAGCTGCAAAAGAAACCGGCAAAATAATAACCGTCGAGGAGCACAATATAATAGGCGGACTCGGCGAGGCTGTATGCTCCGTAGTAAGTGAAAACTGTCCTGTACCCGTAAAGAGAATAGGCATAGAGGACATATTCGGTCACAGCGGTCCTGCACTGGGACTTCTTGCCGAATTCGGTCTTGACGCCGAAGGACTGAAAGCAAAGATCAAAGCGGAGTGCCTCCGCGGTTAACATGCGCACTCAAATTGGCTTCACCATCGGCTTTGTTGGCACGCGACCCGGTGCCCGGGCAGTCAATTCGCGGCAGCGTGACGCTGCACCCGATTCGCGCACTCGACTTGGTGTTACCGCCTACCTTCTTGGCACACGACCCGGTGCCCGGGCAGTCGATTCGCGCACTCAAATTGGCTTCACCATCGGCTTTCTTGGCACGCGTACAAATCCGGTTTATTGTACGGTACTGTCCGCGCCACGCGCCCGAAGGAAGTGCCCTTGGGGTACCGCACAGGGCGGCGCTTAATGC
>JAHKXX010000266.1 GCA_020627425.1 bacterium | reverse complement strand
GTCCGCGTGCCAAAAAGGTGGACGGTAACACTAACTCGAGTGCGCGAATTGACAGCGGAGGCACTCCGCCGCGTGCCAATAAAGTAGGCGGTAACACTAACTTGAGTGCGCGTGTTGACAGCGCAGGCACTGCGCCGCAAGGAAACGTTTTGCCAGACTGCCGGGACGGATGTTTTTCAGTGCATCCTCACGACTGAACCATGTTGCTTCGTCGATCTCCCTCGGACTGATGTTTGACAGATCTTCGCTGTCGGCAACACACACAAAGTTTATCATCAATGTGTTTGACTTTGCGAAGTACTCGCTTTTGTTAAAATGCATTTCCGTAAGACCTATTCCTATTTCTTCCATCACCTCGCGCACAACGGCGTCCTCGGCACTCTCTCCTTTATTGACATAGCCGGCAACGAGTATATAGCTGTCTCTGCCGTACTGCTTTATCAAAAGTATTTTGTCCCTTTTTGGGTTTTCAACTATCATACTTACCGCTGTGGAAAATATCGGAAATCTGTATTCGCCGCAGTGCGGACAAAACGGTACCGTTCCTTCTCCCTCAAGCTCTTTGTCAACAAGCTTTTCTCCGCATTCATAACAATGCTTCAATTTTGTATTCCTCCTATTTTTGATCGCTGTGAAAAAAATCAAATGCGTATCAGCATATAAGATACATATAACTATTTCTGTTTGTTTTCCGTGCGGCGACTTCTATTATTGGGAATCCTTAGCAGCATAGCAAGTGATATAAGCAGTGCAGCACCTGCCGTTACCTCTATAGGATAGAGCAAAAGCTGTCCTGACGGTATTATCATAGGCAGTATAGCGAGCGCTGCTGTCGGCGGAAAGAATATTTTTACTGCCTGCATTGAATACAGTACACACAGTATAGTTACCGCTGCTGCCGACCATAGAGGCAAACCAAGCGTTTCACACATAAGCAGTCTTGATGCCGCTCCCAAGAACGAGCAAAACACCGTCATACAGAATATTACGACCGGACTGCGGCGGGCAGGACTGTGACTGTAGCTGAATTCGCAAAAAGCTACTATTATAGGCGGTGCGGCTATATAGAGCACGTTAAAGCCCGACGCGAACAGAACCACCACAGAAAAAACGGCTATTATGTATGACCACCGCAGCAGCTCGGCTTTTTTATTGTATTTTACGGGGAAGAACTTCCTTTTTTTCCGAAGCCCTGTTTTCTCCATAATAAGCTGCAAAAGAACCGCCGCAAGCGTGATCGTCGCAACGGACGCGATATACCACGGGCTTTTCGCGTTTGTCATTATCGGCAGCACACACGCCGATAACAAGGGCAGCATTGTGGTGCGCGACAGCAGCAAAAGCCCCACACACACAACAAGTCCGGACATAACCTTAAAGTACATCGGCATATCAAGAAACACCGAGATACCAAGTCCGACAGCCGCCGCTATAGGCATAACTATCATCATTCTTATTTTATCTACGCGCCAAGGGCTTTTTTTCATAACGCAGGCACCGACAAAGAGAGCCGCCGCCTCGGGAAAAATAATTTCCTTTTCTCCGGTAAGCTCTCCTGCAAGCACCATAAGCGTCACCATTACAGCCGCAAATATCAGTCTTATGTTTTGTCTGACCGTCAAATTATCTTCGCCTCCGCGCAGTGCCTGCGCTGTCAACTCTCTCTTGCCGCACGGCGGCAAGGGCGTGCACGGCACGCCGCAGCGTGGCAAATTATTGTTACCGCCTACTACAAGGCACGTCTCAAACTTAGTTTATATTCGTGCACCATCCGCGTCACGGCGCTTACGCGCCGCTCGTGCTGGTTCGGAGTGACGGCAAATGTATTTCTTTACTCTACTCATTGTCTCCAAAAAACAGTACAGCAAGTTTGACTTGAGTTTCTAACAATCATTTTTAAATTTTCAGTCTTAAGTCTTCAGTCTTCAGTTAGCGAAGCGGCGCAGTGCCTGCACTGTCGCTTCGCGCACTAATTTTACCACTTAGAAAAGCCACAGCCGGAATTGCTGCAGCTTTTTTTGTTCGATATTAGGGAAACTATTTATCAATCGCACTCGGCTATGACCTCTACCTCGCAGAGAACGTTCTTCGGCAGAGTCTTTACCGCAACGCAGGAGCGTGCCGGCTTACCGGTGAAGTACTTGCCGTAGATCTCGTTAAACTTGCCGAAATCATTCATATCCGCGAGAAAGCATACCGTTTTTACTGCTTTCTCAAAGGAAGAGCCTGATGCCGCAAGAAGATTGCCGAGGTTTTTCATTACCTGTTCTGTCTGACCCTCGATAGTATCGGCTTCTACGTTGCCTGTTTCGGGGTTGATAGCTATCTGACCCGATGTAAATACAAGACCGTTGGTCTTTATTGCCTGTGAATAGGGTCCTATTGCATCGGGGGCATTTTTAGTATAGATTACTTCTGACATATTGATTACTTCCTTTCGGTTATACTATTTTATATCCGCGAGTTTGCAGAGCTTCTTTTATTTTCTGTATATGCTCGTGGTTTCTTGTTTCAAGAGATATTCTGAGGTAGCAGGAATTAATATCTGTATTAAGATCTGCTCTGTCGTGGCTGACAGCAATTACATTTGCGCCGAGATCGGCTATTATCTTTGACACAGTGACCAGCTCGCCGGGCTTATCGGTAAGCGCTACGGTAAACTCCGCCAGTCTGCCGGTCTTTTGCAGACCTCTGTCTATAACTCTGGAGAGTATGGTAACGTCTATATTTCCTCCGGAAACAAGGCAGCATACCTTTTTGCCCTTTATCGGGAATTTATTGAACAGTGCCGCAGCAACCGACACGGCTCCTGCGCCCTCTGATATAAGCTTCTGGTTTTCTATCAGTGAGAGTATGGCAGTTGCCACCTCGTCGTCTGTGACAGTCATTATTTCGTCTACATATTTTTTACACAGGTCAAACGTCAGCTCGCCCGGTGTTTTTACTGCAATACCGTCGGCAAAGGTATTTACCGTATCAAGTGTTTCTATTTTATCGTGAGCCATCGACAGGTACATTGACGGTGCTCCTGCGGACTGAACTCCGTATACTTTTATATCGGGGTTCAGGTTCTTTATTGTATAAGCAACGCCGCTTATAAGACCGCCGCCGCCGATAGGCACTATTACCGCGTCTACATCCGGCAGCTGTTCGAGTATCTCGAGTCCTATGGTTCCCTGTCCTGCTATGACAAGCTCATCATCAAACGGGTGAATAAACGTAGCTCCTGTTTCCTTCTGAAGCTCTACTGCCTTATCGTGAGCGTCGTCATACGTTCCCTCTACAAGGCATACCTCAGCGCCGAGCTTTTTTGTAGCCTCTACCTTTGATATGGGTGCAGAGTTCGGTATACATATAAGTGACTTTATACCGTGGCTTGTTGCCGCGAGTGCAACGCCCTGGGCGTGGTTTCCCGCAGAGCACGCGATAACGCCGTTTTTCTTTTCTTCCTCGGTAAGCTGTGATATTTTAAAATATGCGCCTCTTGCCTTAAATGCGCCCGTTATCTGCAAATTTTCCGTCTTTAGATAAAGGTCGCAATCCGTAGACAATTTAATTGCCTTTATCATATCTGTCGGTCTTATTACTTCCTTCAGCACATATGATGCATGATATATCTTATCAAGTGTCAGCATTTACTTTCCTTCCCTTTCAACAAATCATTTTCCATATATAAAATACCCCTTTTCTCCCCATTTGTCAAGCGCAGTGCCTGCGCGGTCAACTCTCTCTTGCCGCACAGCGGCAAGGGCGTGCACAGGCACGCCGCAGCGTGGCAAATTATTGTTACCGCCAACTACAGAGCACCGTCTCAAGCTTAGTTTATTATACCTCTTTTTCCGCGTCACGGCGCACAAAGCGCCGCTCGTGCTGCTTTGCGGCGTGCCGCCGCTGTCGACTCTCTCTTGCCGCACGGCGGCAAGGGCGCGCACGGCACGCCGCAGCGTGGCTGGTACTTGTTACCGCCGAATATACGACACCGTCTCAAGTTGAATTTATTGTACGGTACAATCCGCGTCACGGCACTCAGGGTGCCGCTCGTGCTACTTTTAAGTGGAGACAGGTGGATTTCTCTGCTCTACTCATCGTCTCCAAAAAACAGTACGGCAAGTCTGACGTGAGTTACTCACAACATTATTATTACTTCAGTCTTAAGTCTTCAGTAATTGTCGGTATACAAAGTAGAACAGACAAACATACCCGCCTCCACCAAAAAGCAGCGTCAAGCGCCGCCCTGTGCGGCGTGGCGCGGACGAAGAGGTATAATAAGACCAGCCCTGTACGCGTGCCAAGAAAGTGGGCGGTAACACCAATTCGAGTGCGCGAATTGACAGCGGAGGCACTCCGCCGCCGCCCTGTGCGGCGTGGCGCGGACAAAGAGGGATAATAAACCAAGCTCGTCCGCGTGCCATCAGGGTGGGGGACTCAACCAACCTGAGTGCGCGAATCGACCGCCCGGGCACCGGGCCGCGAATTGACCGCCCGGGCACCGGGCTAGAGTTTTCGGAGGAAGGCGCGGGTTCTTTCGTTGTCGGAGTTGTCGATAATGTCCTTGGGAGAGCCCTGCTCGATGATATGACCGTCAGCCATAAAAATAACACGGTCGGAAACAGCACGAGCAAAATCTATCTCGTGGGTAACAATAACCATTGTCATATCCGCCTCGGCAAGCTCCTTCATTATTTTCAGTATGCCTGCCGTTATTTCGGGATCGAGCGCAGAGGTAGGCTCATCAAAAAATATTATTTCGGGGTTCATCACAAGAGCACGCGCTATCGCTACACGCTGCTGCTGTCCGCCGGACAGCTCGCAGGGATATGCGTTTTCCTTGTCCTCAAGTCCTACCCTTTTCAGCATTTCTCTTGCTTCGGTCATTACCTGCTCCCGGTCGCGCTTCATAACGCTTATGGGTGCGTCGGTTACGTTTTTGAGTACATTAAAATGCGGAAACAGATTGAAGCTCTGGAACACAAGACCGAACTTTGATCTTGCCGCCTTCATCTCTGCTTTTGACGGATATATGGCTCTGCCGCCCTCGCTTTTGACTACTTCTTTTTCACAGTAGGCTATAGAGCCGTCTGTGGCTTTCTCCAAAAATGTTGCACAGCGAAGTAATGTTGATTTACCCGAACCGGACGGACCTATTACGGATATTACCTCTCCCTTGTTCACGGTAAGGCTTATGTCCTCAAGCACGGTTTTTTCACCGAAATCCTTTTTCAGATTTTTTATTTCAAGTACCTTCATATTCAGTTACCCCCGGATCAGTGATAGTAATTAAGCTTTTTCTCTATTCTGCCCATTATGAACGCTACAAGCAGGTTAAATACATAATAGAATACTCCTGCTACGAACAACGGCATAATGTTAGCCTCTGCTGCGGCTATCTGCTTTGCAAGGGTAAATACCTCGGTGTATGCAAGCGCAAACGCAAGGGAAGTATCCTTTACAAGTGTTATTACCTCGTTCGTCATAGGAGGCAGTATGTTTTTGACCATCTGGGGGAATACTATCTTTCTGAAGGTCTGTCCCCTGCTGTAGCCGAGTACGCTTGCCGCCTCACGCTGTCCTATGGGTACTGCCTGTATCCCTGCACGGAATATCTCTGCAAAGTATGCTGCATAGTTCAGTGAAAAGCCGATTATTACCGCATAAAATCTGAATGACGAGTCTGTGTTCAGTCCGAAAACATAATGAGGTCCGTAGCATACAACAAGCAGCTGCAGCATAAGCGGCGTTCCGCGCATAACCGATATATAGAACTTCGCAAGCAGCTGTATTACCTTGATCTTTGTCATTCGTATAAACGTAAGTATCAGTCCGAGAGGCAATGCAAATATCAGCGTCAGACAGAATATGAGCAGTGTTGCTCCCATACCTCCCAAAAGATCAAGCGCTATCTGTCCTACTGACATATGAGTTGCGGACTGAGCCGGCGCAGTTTTTTCCGGCTGACTTTCGTCGGCGGTTGTCTCTTTCGGCGCTGCCGCTTTCAGACATACGGCTGTTTCAAGCTCCCATTTCTTTGCTATCTCGTCAAACTTGCCGTCTGCCTTCATAGCGTAGAGTACTTCCATTACTTCATCACGAAGCGCGGTGTTTCCGAGTTTGAAGCCAACGCCGTATTGTTCGCTCGATACTTCCTCGCTGAGTATTATGTACTTCTCGCCTCTTTGCTTCACCTGATAGCTTGCTACACCTATATCCATACATATGGCGTCTACCATTCCGCTTTCAAGATTTAAAAAGGCGCTGTTATAATCCGATACCTGCTGCAGCTCTTTAAAGGACTTTGCAAGACTCTTGTTTTCCTCTGTTGCGTCATCACCCGTAAACGCAGCAAGCGCGGAGGAGTCTGCCTGTACTACTACTGTTTTGCCCTTTAGGTCGCTAAGGCTCTTTATTTTGGAATCGGCTTTTACTATGACTACCTGAGAGTTGTCAACATACGGCTCGGACCATGTGTAGTCGTTCTCTCTGCCGTTTATCGTAAAGCCGTTCCAGATACAGTCTATAGCGCCGCTGTCAAGCTCCATATCCTTTGAATCCCAGTCTATAGGCTGTTTTTTAAGAGTCCAGCCCTTGCGAGTGCATACCTCTTCGGCAAGGTCAAGATCGAAGCCGACATATTCTCCGTTTTCGTCACGGTAGCCATACGGCGGAAAGCTTGCGTCAAAGCCGACGGTAAAGGTTTTTTTGCTTTCGTTTTCGGCATATACCTCACCGCTGCTTAGCGTAAGCGTCATACCCATAAACAGTGAAAGCAGCAGCAGCATACATATGCTGCCGATAAAATAGCGTTTTGTCCTACTGTTTGTCATAATGATCTCCTTTGCTTTATTAAGCTAACATATTAGCAGATTAGCTGTATATTTCAATTATATTCTCTTGTTACCGATAAATCAACAAGCAGACCGCTTTTGGTGTAAAATTTGTTTAAAAAAATCGGGAATAAATATATTATCCATATTTTTTGTTTTTATATAATCGCCTGCGGCGATTGTTTAAGGTTCAAATTTATAGTATAATATAAGTCGGAACAAAACCCGTGACAGGCTCGATCACGGTGAGAGGCACGGTAGTATACACTATAGATCCGATAAACAGTAAGGAGGGTGGCGGCTGTGAAAAATCTGTTGTCAAAAACGGCACTGAATATCTGGAGAGTACGGATATCCGTCGCTCTTATATTTATGTTCTTTTTAGCGGGCGTGCTGTTTTTCTTTTTACCGATAGCTGCTTTTATCCTTGCTGCTGTCCTTGTCATCGCGTATATATTTGCGTTTTTTGTGTATCTGCCTATGCTTTATAAAAATTGCAGCTACACCGTAAAGGGCAAAACGGTTTATATACAAAAGGGCGTACTAAGCCGTAAAACTACAGGAATAGAGCTTTCCAAAATCCAATACTGCAAGATAACAGAGGGTCCGCTGCAAAGGCTCGGCGGCGTGTGCAGCCTGAGACTGCTTACGGCAGGCTCGTTTGAAACGCTTAATGATATTTCTCTTCTCAATGCGAGAAGAATAAAAAATATGCTGTAATTGGAGTGTTGACCGTGTCGGACAAGCTTTACAGAAGGACGCACCCGTGTACCGTGTTTTCTCACCTTAAAATATCCGCTATACTGATCCTTATTCCCGTTGTACAGGAGATACTCTATACTCCGCAAAACCTGCTTGAAATAATCAGCACCCTCAGCGCAAACACGCTTTATGCTATAGCTCTTATTATTTTTTCTATCTATTCCTACAGGTTTCATCTGTACAGGACTACCTATGATGCTATAGAGATAAAAAAAGGTCTGCTGATAAAGCAGTATTACTGCGTCCCGTATGACAGGATATATACTATAAATATATATAAAAACATTTTTTCGCTTCCGCTGGGCGCACACAAGCTTTCCTTTGACACTCCGTCCGGCTCGAGCAGGCATTACGATATTTCAGCCTACTTCAGCACTGAGCTTAGCCGCCAAACGGAAAAACGCATAGAGGGCAATAATGCTCCTATGTATAACTACAAGTCAAAATACCTTTATATGCTGCTGATGTCCGCCTTCTGGTCAAACCCTGCTACGGGTCTGTTGTTTGCAGCTCCCTTTATATCAAGACTCGGTGATGTACTCGGCTATGAGATACGAAATACCGTTTTGAATACCATGAACGAGTTCCGGCAGATACTTAGCTTTAATATATCCCCCATCGCCGCCACAATAGCGAATATACTCGTTCTCGGCTGGGCAATAGCCCTTACTTTGCAGTTTTTGCGCTATGCAGGCTTTGAAAGCTATGTGATAGGCGACTATATCGCGGTAAGGCGCGGTATACTCAGCAAAAGCATTACCTATACCCGCCGCGACAGGCTGGCTGCGGTAACGATAAATCAAAGCCTTTTTATGTGGCTTTTAGGACTGTACAGTTCGGGAGTATTTATGATAGGCTCCGGCAAGCTGAAGGGCGACAGAGGACTTATTATTGCTGCGGAGAAAAAAGATAAGATAGGTTATCTGGTAAAACAATTTGCAGCTCTGAACGATGACGACAGCAACAGTCTGAGACCAAAAACGAACACTATCTATTCCTATATATGTCTGCCGCTGTGGATAATAATAGTTATAACAGCTCTGCTGATAACTGCGGACTCCTTCAGCGTTATAAATGAGTTTTTCCGTGTGCTTATGGTGTTTGCACTTATACCTCTTATATGGTGGACGCTGTTCAGGCTGTTTGCGCGCAGCCGCTCCTTTGCCGCCGTCAATGATGAATGCGTCATAATGTGCAGCTACGACAGACTTACACTGAAAAAATATATCATACCGAAGGACAAGGTACAGTATGTAAGCATCAGTCAGAGTATTTTTCAAAAAAGGAAAAACACCTGTAGCGTAAGGGTATATATGTTTTTTGAGAAGAGAGCCTGTCACATCGTAAAGCATATAGATGCAGACAGAGCAAGAGAAATGTTCGGCTTTGCCGCAAACGGAGGAAAGAAATGAACAAAACAAAGATAGCCGCCATAATAGCCGCGTGCGCCGTAGTAATGATGAGTGCGTGCGTATCGGAAAACACTGATAATAGTACAGTCAGCACATACAGTCCGGAGGAGACCTCTGTATCGGTCGCGGAGTCTAACAGCGAAAGTAAAGAAGAAAGTATAACAAAGCCTGTCGAAGTATCCGTACCGGACGAGTTTTCGAGGATAGCAAAGCTTGACAGCGTACCCGGATACATAAGCGAAAACATAGAATACTACACCGGGACTCTAGAGGCTATACTCCGGCTGTATTATCTGGGGATACTTGACGGCAGCATAAACAGGGCGACCTTTACTTCGAAAACGACCGATGACGAGATACCCCAAAAAAACGCCTCTGCCGAATATCGTTTATACTGCTCCGAGCACATATCCGTAGGCGGAGCCTTGGAGTATTTTACCATAGACAGCACAGACGAGAACTATCTTGAGATGTACAACGGTCTGTTACCGTATTTATGCAACGATATGGAGGGACACATATTCTTATACTCGGAGTCCTCAAACAAGACCGTCCTACAGATGAACAGTTATGACGAACCTGTACGGCACATTTTCAGATATGCCGACAACAGCAAGCTTGAATACGAGCTGTTAAAGTACACCTCAGACAGGCTGAACGAAGCCGTAGGCAGCTATTACAGCGGCATAAAAACAAAGAAAATTCTCAGCGGCACCATGATACAAAAATACACAAGCGACGTTCTACCCACCTCAACGACCGATGACAAGGTAGCCGTACAGCTTGCCGACGCGTCCACCCTTGGCGGCGCTATGGAATACATCTGCAAATACAAGCAGTTCTCTCCCCTGATAACAAAGCTCGGTTACGACTCCTCCGGCGTTATCTACCCTATGTCCGACAAATCAAAAAGCGACCTGATATCCTTTAAAAACACATCATACCGTTTGAAAAAATAAACAACCGCGCCGGATCACTTTTTCTCAGCGATCCGGCGCGGCTTTTAAAATATCAGCAGAACAGATATCTGTTTTTAAATGCGACGACCCGTGCAGTCAGCTGACCACGCCGCGCGCGTCGGCTGACGGGGCGCTCTGCCTCTTGGGTATTTTTACGATGTATTCGACGTAGTCGGGGTAGGTGCATTGAGAGGAGTCGACGTTGATACCAGACATTTTCATGGTTGAGACAGCTTTTTTGATAGAGTTTTCAAAAATTCTGATGTCCTTTATTATGATGGTGCTTTTCTGGTTGTTTTCTTTGTCAAGCCTCTCCTTTGAGAGAAACATTTCTATATATCGCTCACTTTGAGAAACATTCATGCTTTTGCTGATTATCTCGCTAAGTATGATCTTTCTGCTGGTTATGTCGCTGATCCTTAAAAGCGCACGGGCGTGACGCTCGCTAAGATGATACCTGACTATCAGCTCTCGCTCTTCCTTGGTGAATTTCATAAGCTTTAACTTGTCTGCAACAGAGTCTTGCTTCTTCCCTGTCTTTTTTGCTACCTCCTGCGGCGTTGCTCCGCAGTAGCGTATCATTGAACGAAACCCCTCCGCTTCTTCAAAATAATTAAGGTCGCTGCGCTGCAGGTTCTCTGTCATAGAGTAAATGCACGCCTGCTTGTCTGTACAGGAAATGATCATACACGGTACGGTCGTCTTGCCGCACATCGCCGCCGCTCTCAGCCTGCGCTCTCCGGCTACAAGCTCGTATTCCCCTATAGCAACTCTCCTTACCGTCAGCGGCTGTAGTATCCCGTTCTGCCTGATGCTTTGTGACAGTTCGCGAAGCTTTTCATTACTATAATACCTTCTCGCCTGCGTTCTGCACGGCCTGATCTGTAAAATAGGTATCTCTACTATCTTCTTCTCTTTTCCGATATTGAATAGCATAAGCCTGCGCTCCTTTCTTTTACCAGATTTTACCATATCACTTTTGCAAAAATTGTCGTTTTCACAAACCCTTTCTTTTCAAAAGCTTTTTTCTTTTTTCTAAATAAGAATAATAATTTCTTATTGTATGTTATAATAAAATATTATATAAAATAATAGGGGGAGATAAGGATGCTGACAAAAGACTACAATGAAAAGTTTGGTAAAGAAGGTCTTACCTTTGACGACGTTCTGTTGATTCCCGGTGAATCAAATGTAGAACCGAGAGATGTTGACGTTTCTACATACCTTACAAAGAAGATCAAGTTAAACACACCGCTTATGACAGCGGCTATGGATACCGTTACCGATACAAGAATGGCTATCGCCATAGCAAGAGAGGGCGGCATCGGTATTATTCACAAGAATATGCCTATCGAGCAGCAGGCAGACGCAGTAGACAGAGTAAAGCGTTCCGAAAACGGCGTAATTGTAAACCCGTTCTATCTTACGCCGGATCATTATGTTTATGACGCAAACAAGCTGATGGCAAAATACAAAATATCTGGTGTGCCGATATGTGAGGACGGCAAGCTTGTAGGAATTATAACAAACCGTGACCTGCGCTTTATGGATGAGGCTGATTACAGCCAGAAAATAGCACAGGTAATGACAAAAGAAAACCTTGTTACCGCTCCTGTAGGCACTACGCTGAGCGAAGCACAGCAGTTACTGAAAAAGCATAAAATAGAAAAGCTTCCCCTTGTAGACGCTCAGGGCGCACTGAAGGGTCTTATTACTATAAAGGACATAGAAAAATCCGTTCAGTACCCGAACAGCGCACGCGACAACAACGGCAGACTTCTCTGCGGTGCCGCTATAGGCGGAACACCGGACGTACTCGAAAGAGTAGAGGAGCTTATAAAGGCACAGGTAGACGTTCTGGTGCTTGACTCCGCACACGGTCACAACAGCAATATAATAAACTCTGTTGCAAAGGTAAAGAAGGCATTCCCGGACGTACAGCTGATAGCAGGAAATATCGCAACGGCAGAAGCCGCAAAGGCTCTCATCGACGCAGGCGCAGACTGTGTAAAGGTAGGTATAGGTCCCGGCTCTATATGCACCACAAGAATAGTAGCCGGTATAGGCGTACCCCAGATAACGGCTATATATGACGCTGCATACGAGGCTTCAAAGCACGGTATACCGGTCATAGCAGACGGCGGCGTTAAGTATTCCGGCGATATAGTAAAGGCACTTGCGGCAGGCGGCAGTGTAGTTATGATAGGCTCGCTGGTAGCAGGCTGTGAGGAATCTCCCGGAGAGAAAGAAATATATCAGGGCAGACAGTTCAAGGTATATCGTGGTATGGGAAGTCTGGGCGCTATGGGCAGAGGCAGCGCAGACAGGTATTTCCAGTCCTCAAACAAAAAGTTTGTTCCCGAGGGCGTAGAAGGCAGAGTACCCTACAAGGGACCGCTGTCGGATACTATATATCAGCTTGTAGGCGGACTTAAATCCGGTATGGGATACACAGGCTGTGCAAATATTCAGGAGCTTCACGACAAGGCAAGATTTGTCCGCATAACGGGCGCAGGTCTGAAGGAAAGCCATCCCCATGATATACAGATAACAAAGGAAGCCCCGAACTACTCTTATAACGGATAATATTTTTCCTGACCGATCAACGGGTATTTCGCCTTTGATCGGTCTTTTTTTACCGGCGGTGGATAAGTATGATAATAAACAGATTTGAAAGTGAAAGACTATTCATAAACGAATACAACAACAGCTATATAGACGACTATGTAAGAATAGTACGTCAACCGGAGGTATATGCCACGACCTATGGTATTCCGAGAAATTACAATTCTGTCAGGGCAAAGCTATGGTTTAAAGCCATAAAAGAAAATATGAAAAAAAATACTGCCTATGAATTTGCAATAGTGCTAAAGGAAACAAACAGATATATAGGAAACATCGGTCTGATAAACATAAATGCTGCAAGCAGAAAGGCTGAAATAACCTATATTGTAGACAGAGATTATATGAATCGCGGTATCGCTACAGAGGCAGCCGCGATAATGCTTGACTATGGCTTTAACAAAATGGAGCTTAACAAAATAAGCGGTATCTGTATGTCCGTAAATCCTGCCTCTCGCAGAGTTATGGAAAAGCTTGGTATGAAGTATGAAGGTACCGTTCGCGAGGATATGCTCAAGGACAGGGTATATTATGATATTGATATTCTATCCATCCTTCGCAGTGAATATACCGGCGTGCCGCCGGTGTCAATTCGCGGCGGAGTGCCTCCGCGGTCAAGCAGCGTGACGCTGCACCCTAAACGCGCACTCTGATTGGTGTTATCGCCTACTCTGTTGGCACGCGGCGGAGTTGGGTTTATTATACCTCTCCATCCGCGCCGTGCTACTTTTGAGTGGAGGCGAGTATATTCTCTATTCTACTTATTGTCTCCGAGAAAACAGTACAGCGAGTATAACGTGTATTTCTCACAATCATTTTTAAATTTTCAGTGTTAAGCT
>JAHKXX010000265.1 GCA_020627425.1 bacterium | reverse complement strand
AGTATGACGTGTGTTTGCGTAAGCATTATTACTTTTTCAGTCTTAAGTTTTCAGTCTTCAGTAATTAATATTGTCGGTACACAAAGCAGAATAGACAAGTATACTTGCCTCCACAAAAAAAGCAGCGACAAGTGCCGCCCTGCGCGGCACGGCGCGGAAGGAGAGGGACAATAAGACCAACTTGAGACGGTGCATTATATCAGGCGGTAACAAGTACTTGCTACGCTGCGGCGTGCCGTGCACGCCCTTGCCGCTGTGCGGCAAGAGAGAGTTGACAGCGGAGGCACTCCGCCGCCCGGGCACCGGGTTGACAAGGGGAGGGGGAACGTGGTAATATTGTATATAGATAGTTGGCTGTAGAAACAGTCGGGGATTATCGAGAAAGGGTGATATATTATGAAGACAACAAAGCATATCAAGACACTTAACAGTGCAAACCTGAAGGAGTCGGCTGCAAAGGGCGGCTGCGGAGAGTGCCAGGCTTCCTGCCAGTCAGCATGCAAGACCTCTTGTACGGTAGCAAATCAGAAGTGTGAAAAGTAAGCAAAGCTTTTAAGGAGCGGACAAATCTCCGCTCCTTTTCTTGTAAATAACACCCAACCGGCTTTGGATAAGCGCCAAAAAGAAAAAGGGAGAATGAAATGATACATAAATATAAACTTAACGGCTATAATGTCTGTCTTGATGTGCACAGCGGGGCTGTACACATTCTTGACGATATAGCTTATGATATACTTGACTACTGCGATGAGAATATGACTGAAAACGCTCCGCAGAAAATGCTCGAAGAGCTTGCGAAAAAATACGACAGAGAAGAGCTTCTGGAAACATACGAGGCTCTTTATGAGCTGTATAAAAACGGTCAGCTTTTTTCCCCGGACGACTATGAACAGTTTGCCGGCATGATGACTAACGCTCCCGTTAAGTCTATGTGTATAAATATTTCGCACGACTGTAACCTACGGTGCGAATACTGCTTTGCCGCAAAGGGAGATTTCGGTCAGGGAAGATGCCTGATGTCACTCGATACCGCGAAAAAGGCTATCGACTTCATAATCAAAAACTCAGGCACAAGACATAACCTTGAGGTGGATTTCTTCGGCGGTGAGCCGCTGATGAATTTTGACGTTGTAAAAGAAACCGTCAGATATGCAAGAAGTATTGAAAAACAATACAACAAAAATTTCCGCTTTACCATAACTACAAACGGACTGCTGCTGACAGACGATAAGATAGACTTCATCAATAAAGAAATGTCAAACGTCGTGCTGTCCCTTGACGGCAGGAAATCTGTAAATGACAGACTGCGCGTTACTCCGAACGGCAAGGGCAGCTATGATACAATCGTACCCAAATACCAAAAGCTCGTGTCAAAACGCGGCAAGGATCGCGACTACTATGTTCGCGGTACCTTTACCAAATATAACCTTGACTTTACGGACGATATTCTGGAAATGAAAAAGCTCGGGTTTGATCAGTTGTCTATAGAGCCTGTCGTGTCCGACCCGAAGCTTGACTACTCTATAAAATACGAGGATCTGCCGCGGGTTTTTGAGGAGTACGAAAGACTGGCAAAAACCATAATAGAACACCGTAAAAACGGCGACTACTTTAACTTCTTCCACTTTATGATAGATCTCGACCAGGGTCCGTGCGCCGTAAAAAGACTTCGCGGCTGCGGCTGCGGCAACGAATATGTCGCTGTAACTCCGCAGGGTGATATTTACCCCTGTCACCAGTTCGTGGGTCACGATGAATATAAAATGGGCAACCTGAACGACGGTACCTTTGACCTTGATATGAAAAAGGACTTCGCAAAGGCTAACGTGTACTCTAAGGAAAACTGTAAGGACTGCTGGGCAAAATTCTACTGCTCGGGCGGCTGTAACGCCAACAATTATCAGTACGAGGGCGATATACGCAAGTCCCATAAGACCTCGTGCGAGCTGGAAAAGAAAAGACTTGAATGTGCCATTATGATAAAGGCGGCTCTGTCAGAGAGCGGCGACAGCACTCCCTGCGACGGCGACGACTGCCCGATGCCGTGCAGTTGAGAGTATACTTATGAATAATATAATATCCCTGTTCGGTATAAGTGAACAGGAAATAAGAAAAATTCTGCCCGATACCGACAGCCTCGGTATTGTCGAAAGCGACTTCGGAGAAACAAAAATATGCTGCCGCGATAAAGCAGAAGCTGACATGGTACGCGGGCATTTTGGGGAATATATATATTCCGACCGGGACGAAAGTCTTGAAGAATGTCTTGTTCGTCTGTTGAAAGAGTCCGGCAAAAAAGCGGCTACGGCAGAAAGCCTGACCGGAGGACTGGTGTCAAAAAGAATTACCGGAGTGCCCGGGGCGTCGGCTGTGTTTGAGTGTGGTATATGCTCGTACTCGAACAGGATCAAAAATAAAATTCTCGGTGTATCGGATACAACTCTTAAAGAATATACCGAATATAGCAAAAAAACAGCCGAAGAAATGGCAGAGGGAGTGCGCCTTTTGTCGGGGGCTGATATTGGTGTAGCTACCAGCGGAGTAGCAGGACCCGGCGGCGGAACGGACGAAAACCCTGTCGGTACCGTGTATATAGGTGTCAGCCGTCCCGGACTGTGTATGGCAGAAAAAATATTTATAAACGCTTTTACCGATAACAAACGGGAATACATACGGCGCACAGCATCGTCATATGCCCTGTTTTATGCTATAAAGAATATTTGATATGCCGCTTAGGCGCAGTCAAATTGTACAAAAATTCAAGGCGAATATTGCTGTTTTATTCATCGGTATTCATTCTGAAATATTTTCGATTATTTTATTTTAATATTTTGTGCAAAACTATTGATTATGTAAAATAAATATGTTAAAATATCATATGAATGTTGATAAATTTAGAATTAGAAGTGTAGCTTGTGGCTGCACATTT
>JAHKXX010000264.1 GCA_020627425.1 bacterium | reverse complement strand
GTCTCCGCCGAGAAGTCCTACCTGTTTTACTATGCTGGAGCTCAGATACATATTCTCCGAGCTTGTAGTAAGAAAAACAGTTTCTATCTCCCTGTCAAGCTTTCGGTTGGTGAGAGCCATCTGAAACTCATATTCAAAATCGGAAACCGCACGCAGACCCTTTACTATTGCCGCGGCGTTTCTCTGCTTGCAATAATCCACAAGAAGTCCGTCAAAGCCTGCAACCTCCACGTTTGGTATAGAGCCTGTCGCCTTCTTGAGCAGATCCGTTCTCTCTTCTATTGTGAACCACGGAGTCTTTTCGGAATTAACCAGAACGGCTACTATTACCTTGTCAAACAGCTCCGACGCACGGGTAATAATATCTACATGTCCTAATGTGACCGGGTCAAAGCTGCCCGGGCAAATAGCTATCTTCAATACGCTTCCTCCTGTGTATATACGCTGATCCTTATCTTGCCGTATTTATATGTTTTTTTAAGGCGGAAATCCCCGACATAGTCAGGCATAAATTCATCCGCCGGATGCTCGCAGATGATATATCCTCCGCGATTTGTTATCCCTGCAGCAAGCGTCAGCGCCTGCTGTAAAAGTCCCTTGCTGTAGGGAGGATCGAGAAACACCGTATCGAAGGCTTCCCCGGTGTTTTTCATAAATGACAGGGTATCGCTCATAAACACACCGGCACGCTCCGAAAGTCCGGTAAGAGCAAGATTTTTTTTTATAACGGAAACAGACTCTCTGCTGTTATCCACAAAGCAGGCATATTTTGCTCCTCTTGACAGAGCCTCTATACCCATTTGTCCCGAGCCTGCAAAGGCGTCAAGAAATCTTCTGCCCTCTATACTGAACTGTATTATACTGAATACAGATTCCTTTACCGCGTCGGTAGTAGGTCTTACACTGAGTCCCTCGGGCGTTATCAGCCTTCTTCCGCGCGCAGCTCCTGTAATAACTCTCATTCTTTCACATTCCCGATAATTAAATATACATAGCTCGCGGCATTTTTATTCCCTACAGGGACAAGACCCCGGGCTACGGGTACGATAATATACCATACCTTTTATTATCCTTAAAAACCCGTCAATTGTCAATAGTTTTTTATTATTATGCATAGCGCGTGCTCGCGCGGAGCAATTCGCGGCGCAGTGCCTGCGCTGTCAATTCGCGGCGCAGTGCCTGCGCTGTCAATTCGCGCACTGTAGTTAGTGTTACCGCCGACCTTCCTGGCACGCGGTCAAGCCCCAGTTTATTGTCCCTCTCCATCCGCGCCGTGCGCCCGAAGGAAGTGCCCTTGGGGTACCGCACAGGGCGGCACTTGACGCTGGTTATGAGTGAAATCAGTTTTTTCTGCAACATATAGAACCCGTCAAGTATAAGTCGCCTTTGGCAACAGCTGCTTTTGCCAACTAACTAATTATACACTTAGCATGGAAATCAAGTTTCAAGTTTCTCTTGCGGAATATCGGTCAGCTGCCTTCTTGCGCATATGAGGCTCCGGGCAGATCAAAAATACTCTCGTCCGGCGCAGACTCGGAAACGGTATTGAACTCAAACACTGTCGTTCCGTTTTTTGTTTCTATTATTTCGGCTGCCGGAATTGCTCCCGAAAAATAATAGCTTACGGAAATGTCATTCTTTTCATCCGGTGTACCCGAGCTGTATACTTCACAGGTGAGCATTTCCTTTTTGTTTTGGCTGCTGTAGGTATATTCCTTTTTTTCCGTTTTCTGCAGGATCAGGTTTTCGTACAGTCCCATATAGATCCCCGTCGTATAGGTCTTGCCGAGGCTCCGGGCGCTGTCGGTCTGCTCCGATACGGTATAGGACATATTCTCATCATCAATTATGTATCGCTTATTATCACAGAGCAATATGTGTCCGCTTACCTCATCCTGCTGCTTTGTAACGGCGTACAGCCTGTTTTTCTTTGCATCGCAGGCTACCGTCGTAGTAAACTCACTCTTATTGTCGCCGTATTTATCGGTTATCATATATGCGTCTATATAATAGTTTCCGCTTTCATACAGCCGTTTAAAACTGTTTCCGAGAAGCGTCCCGATAGTTTTTGCCTTTGATTCCTGCTTTGACTGCTCGGTAACACTCTGCACCCGGCTTTCATCGGACAGACTGCTTTTCTGCGATGACTGATCGTTATCCTGATTGCTGCATGCCGTCAGCAGACAGAGTGCTGCTGCTATACAGATAAGCCTTTTCATTTGCACCACCTTTTTTTCTGTAAGAGTCATATATGGAAGTCCTGCTTTATATATATTATGTAAAGGCACCGCAGAAGCGGTGCCGCCTTAAAGGCTTCGGTTTTCCTTAATGTCGGTGTCCGTATTTTTGATAAAGGTACAATTCATCGGCACGGTAAGGAAGGAAAACTGGTACGGCATTACCCTTTTTTCCGCACGCGTATTGCTATAGGGACTATAGTACGGATCAAAGGGTGTGCCGAGAGCATTGTGTGTGTTTTCAAAGCCGTCAATAAGATCTCTTCTTGACATTTAATTCACCTCACTCCGATAGTATATGTGCTTTCGTGGGGTGAATATACCGCTGTTTGTTAAATTGTAAAAATGCGTATGTTTTAATTATGTGGGAGATGATATTTTTGTTTGTTTTATCAGTCGGCAGCGGTAAAAAACGTGTTAAATACTGCTTTCTCTGCTTTATCTCACTTATTGCGGCAGGCAGTATCGCCCTTTCCGCAGGCTTTTTGTCAAAATCAGCAAAAGACAGCGAAAAAAACGCGTCTGCCGACATAGTAAAAAGCGAGTCTCTGTGCAGGGAATACCTTTCTCTGAACGCAGTGCCGAAGCTGTTATCGGCAAGGAAAATAACCATTCCCGGGCAAAGCTCCGGATGTCGGGAATACTATGACAAACTGAAGGAGCGCGGCTGTGACCTGTCCCGGTACGGCGGAAAAAACTGCATTTTATATACCTACAGCTTTACCGACGACAAGGGCGACGGGCTGCTGTCACTGTATGTAAGGAACAGGGAAATATTAGCCGCGGAAAAAATATATGCTGCTGAGGCAGATGTTACAGCTTTGTCGTCGAGGTAGTTACAACACTCTTTCCTGCAAAGACGTTGCAGTTGGTACCGGTCTTAAGGATAAGCGTTGCGTGCTGTGCGCCGACGATAACAGGCTTGTTTATGGCAAGACCGACTATAGCCGCGTGGGTATCAAGTCCGTCTGTTTCGGTAATAATGGCTGCTGCCTTTTTCATTATGGGAAGAAGGCTGTTGTTTGTTTCGTGAATTACAAGTATCTCGCCCTCGTGAAAGTTTTCAAGAGCCTCCTTGTCGCTGTGACAAACCATAAGGTGACCGTGGGCAGACAGATCGTTTACTATAGCACCGCCGCTGACGAGAATATTTCCTACAAGGTGTACCTTCAGAAGGTTGGTAGTGCCCGAGACACCCAGCGGCACGCCTGCCGTAATAACAACAAGGTCTCCGTTTTTCAGCAGTCCGTGATCTCTTGCTATATTTGTAACGTGATCAATAAGCTCGTCGGTGTTATGCTTTTCCTCTATCATAATAGGCACAACGCCCCAGGACATATTTGTCTGCAGCCAGACCTTTTCGCTGGGAGTACCGCTTATTATCGGACACGAGGGACGGTATTTTGACAGCATTCTCGAGGTCATACCGGACTTTGACACCGTTATTATAGCCGACGCGCCCAGGTCGTGTGCCGTCGTACAGGTAGCGTGCGATATAGCCGAGGTAACATCAGGACGCTCGTGCATATCAAGCTTATTAAAACGGTCTATATAGTTTATATTGTTCTCGGTTATTTCTGCAATATTCGCCATAGTCTTTACGGCTTCTACCGGATACATACCGGCAGCAGTCTCGCCCGAGAGCATTATAACACTGGTGCCGTCATAGATAGCATTTGCAACGTCTGTCGTTTCGGCTCTTGTCGGGCGGGGATTCTTCATCATAGAGTCGAGCATCTGAGTAGCGGTTATAACGGGCTTGTCTGAATTTCTTGTCATTTTTATGATCTTCTTCTGGATTATCGGCACCTCTGCTATGGGTATTTCTACGCCGAGGTCACCGCGCGCAACCATTATTCCGTCAGACACGCGCAGTATCTCTTCTATATTCTGTACTCCGTCCGTGTTCTCTATTTTTGCTATGATCCTTATATTCTCTCCGCCGTACTTCTCAAGCTCGGCGCGCATCTCATTTATATCGTTTGCGTTTCTTGTAAAGGACGCCGCAACAAAGTCTACATCCTGCTCTACGCCAAATTTTAGATCCGCCTTATCACGTTCGCTCAAAAACGGCATAGACAGCGTTACTCCCGGTACGTTTATACCCTTGTGCGAGGACACGGAACCGCCGTTTATGACCCGGCAGTGTATCTCCGTTTCGGTCTTTCCCAGCACCTTCATCTCTATAAGTCCGTCGTCGATAAGTATTCTTGTGCCGACGCTTACATCATCCGGAAGACCTGCGAAGTTTATATAACACCTTTCGTTTGTACCCTCACACTCCTCTGTCGTAAGAGTATACTCCTGTCCGGCAGTCAAAACGGTCTTTTCGGGGAAATTGCCCGTACGGATCTCAGGACCCTTTGTGTCAAGAAGTATTGCAATAGGCATATCAAGCTCTTTTCTGAGCTTTTTTATCTTGTCCATTTTTATTTTATGCTCCTCGTGCGTACCGTGGGACATATTTATCCTTGCGACATCCATTCCGTTTTTTATCAGCTCGCGAAGAATATCCTCGTTGTCGGTAGACGGTCCGAGAGTACATATTATTTTGGTTTTTCTCATAGCTTTATCCCCTTTGATTTGTTTAATAAGTCTTAAAAGCTTTGCTTTGTGGTTACCACAGAAAGACAATTTAACTGTTATCTATATAATACAACTAACGGGGAATAATTACAAGCAAGCTTTCACGGAAATGCCCGCACAGACTGCCAAAACACACAAATTTTTTGAGACTTCTCCGTCATTTGATACAACATGATTTTTTGGTTTTCGCTAATATTTACAATTTTTAACGATTTACTATTGATTTTTATGTAAAACTGTGCTATCATTTTCATACTGCATTTTGTTTATATGATGAATTTTGAAAGGATAGAGAATAATGAATTGGGTAAACGAATCTGTTTTTTATCACATATACCCTTTAGGCTTTGCGGGTGCGCCGAGGGTAAACGATGGTAAAAAGGAATACAGACTTGACAAGGTGAAGGATTTTATTCCTCATCTGAAGGAAATGAATGTCAACGCCGTTTATTTCGGTCCTGTATTTATGTCTACGACGCACGGCTATGACACAAACGATTATTACACTATTGACAACCGTCTTGGCGACAACGAAAGCTTTGCATCTATATGCGACGAGCTTCACAAGAACGGTATCAGAGTCGTTCTTGACGGCGTGTTTAACCATGTCGGCAGAGGCTTCTGGGCTTTTAAGGACGTACAGGAAAAAAGAGAGTCCTCGCCATACTGTTCGTGGTTTCAGCGCATAGACTTCGGCGGAAACAACGGCTATAATGACGGCTTCTGGTATGAAGGCTGGGAAGGCAACTACGATCTTGTAAAGCTGAATCTGCGCCACCCGGATGTAAAGAAGCATATATTTGACGCTGTATCAATGTGGATGGACAAGTTTCACATTAACGGCCTGAGGCTTGACGTTGCCTACTGTATGGATCTTGATTTCTTGAGGGAACTGAGGGGCTTTGTAAAGAGCCGCGACAACAATTTCTGGCTTATGGGCGAGATAATACACGGCGACTACAACAGGATAGCCAACCCCGATATACTCGACTCCTGTACAAACTACGAATGCTACAAGGGCATATACTCCGCACACAACGACCACAACTATTTCGAGATCGCACACTCTCTGAACCGTCAGTTCGGCAACGGCGGCATCTACAGAAATATATACACCTACAACTTCGTTGACAACCACGATGTAAACCGTATATCGAGCACCGTCAGAGAGCTTGACAATATAAAGAACTGCTACTCTGTAGAATACTTTATGCCCGGTGTTCCCTCTGTTTACTACGGCTCCGAGTGGGGTATCAGAGGTATGAAGAACAACACCGAGTATGACGCTCCGCTGCGTCCGTGCGTAAATATCGAGGACGCCGAGGACAACGAGCTTTACCGCCATATATGCAGACTCGGCGCAGTTCGCAGATCATTCAAGGCTTTGCAATACGGCAGCTATGACAATGTAGTTATAAGAAACGAGCAGCTTGTATTTAAGCGCAAATTTGAAAACGAAACGATCTATATCGCCCTGAACCTTACGGGCAATTCCGTTAACACAGGCTTTAACACCGACGGCGGCTGCAAGCTGTACGATGTTATGGACAACTGCAAAGAATACAGCGTAGACAACAATTACGTTAATATAGACATTCCGGCGCACGGCACAAGGGTGCTGTATCTGTCAAACGGCGAAAAGCCCGATTGCAGTATCCCCGAGAGCAAGGAAGCCCCGGCAGCGAACGCAGCGACAGCGGCGGCGGAGACCAAGCCCGAAGCAGAAAAAACTCCCGTACTGCCGGAGAGAGGCACTCCGGGAAAATACCGTCACTTCAAGGGCGGCGAGTATGAATTTATCTGTATAGCGAAGAACAGCGAGACCATGGAGGATCTTGTTATATACAAGGAGCTGTTTGAAAACGGTCACATATGGGCGCGCCCTGCATCTATGTTCTATCAGATGGTAGAAAAGGACGGCAGGCTTGTTCCGCGCTTTGAGCACATAGATTAACAGGATAATAAGTTTTCCTCCAAATAAACCGACCTTGCGGGCTGATACAGTTCGCAAGGTCGGTTCTTGTTTTTAAAAGTTTTGCTTGCAGTTATACTGCGTACAGATTGAGATCCCATGCGGGGATATGCGGATGCTGACGGATGAACAGTTTATAATCGGGGCGTATTTCCCTCAGCAGCAGCGGCAGATCAAAAATATCCTCGCTTCTGTGATAAAGCGCCATATTTATCTTCGGTCTGTCACGGGCTATTACTGTTTTACCGCCGACAAGCGCTCGTCGCTCCGCTCCCTCTACGTCCATTTTCAGATAACTCAGTCTGCGTTTTTTATAAAGTGTATCTATAGTAGTTACCATAAGTCTGTCCTTACCGTTATCATTTATTGCCGAGCCTCTGCCGAGAGAGGAGTTAAAATCTACTGTTTTATCCTCGTCCCATATACCCATATTAAACGCGCGCGACTGCGGCACTGCGGCTAAATATTCCTTCAGCTTTTTATAGGTTTTTCTATCCGGCTCAAGGGCTGTGATATATTCGTATCTGCCGTGGGTATTAACTATAAATTCCTCTACAGTATCTCCCCTGTATGCACCGAGATCAAGAAAGCTTTCGTTTTCACCAAACCCGATTATTTCTCCGAAAACCGTATTCTTCGGTGAAAAGACCCGTTTCAGTCTTTCTATATCACCGCTGAGTTTAAATTCTATGACCGCGTCCAAAGTTTCTCTTGAGCACTCATCGGCAAGCGCTTCTATGACCGTTTCAAGCTTTTCTCTATTTTCTTTATAAAACTCATATGTGAAATAATTATCCCCATACACAGGCACATCCGGTGCCAGCACGGTATGTGTTTTTGCAATATTAAAAATATTTTCGAGGACTTCTGTCCTGGAGCTTCCGAAGGACACAAGTATAACGGGATCGGGATATTTTTTATCTATATCGTAAAGAGTCTGCACCTTATGCCCCAAAAACTCCTGACCCCTTACAAAGCCGTCGCTTGCCATCACCGCGCTTATTTTTACGCCGTAGCGAGAAAGCATATTTATTATTTTTTCCGCGCCGTTTCCCATACCGTACACAACTATCGGTCTTTTCTCCTCCGACAGGCTATCCCACACATCTCTGTCAATCATTTTCTCATCTCCTATTTACCATCCATTACTTCTCCCACCAAAAATTATAATCCCCCCACCCCCCTCCCGTCAACCAGCCGGCGGGGTGCCCCAGCGGTCGATTCGCGCACTGTAGTTAGTGTTACCGCCTACCTTGTTGGCACGCGTACGAGCTGGGTTTATTGTCCCTCTTTGTCCGCGTCGCGGCACTCAGGGTGCCGCTCGTGCTATTTAGAAATGGAGTCAAGTGTATTTTTCTACTCTACTCATTGTCTCCAAAAAACAGTACAGTGAGTACAAATTGAAATTCTGACGATCATTTTTAAGTTTTCAGTTTTCAGTAATTTATAAAAAAGTCGGAGACGATAAATAGAATAGACAAGTATACTTGCCTCCACTCTATAGTAGCGCTAAGCGCCGCCCCAAGCGGCGTGACGCGGACGGTACCGTACAATAAATCAAATGTGTACGCGTGCCAAAAAAGTAGGCGGTAACACTAATCAGAGTGCGCGAATTGCTCCGCGCGAGCACGCGCCGCCGCTTGCGAGGAGGTGGAGTTGGGTGTATAATGGAGGGGATATATTGTGTTCGGGGTGAAGAATATGAAAGAAAAGATAATTACACTTAAGAAATATACTTGCGGAAAGGAAAGGTTTGAATTTGACGAGCTGTTTGTCAATTCACCGTGTAAAAGCGAGACGCTTCCGATAAACGTGTATAGACTTGAGCATAGAAAATACGGTAATATACTTATAAATACAGGCTGCTCAAAGGCTATGAAGAAGAATGCAGCCGCATATGCAAAATATCGCGAGAAGCATAATATAGCTCTGGAAAAGGGCGATAATATTGTGTCACAGTTAAAGGAGGAGGGCTTTGATCCGCTGCTGATAAAAAAAGTGCTGCTCAGCCATACGGAGCCTGAGTGCTGCGGCGGCCTTACTGTGCTGCCAAAATATGAGATCATCTCAACGGCACAGGTGCTCACCGTCATGATAATGGCTCTGCCTGAGGAGGGCGTTATCAAAAGCACTATGCCCAACCCCGCTGTAGAGAAAAAAGCCGCAGGTCTTTACAACGGCGAAACTGTGCTGAGAAACTACTTCAAATGGGTTTTTGATGCACTGGGTGACGGTTCGGTGCTGTGCGTTGACCTTAGCGGTCACTGTAAGTCTATGACAGGCTTCTTTATTCCCGAGCGGAACTTTTTCTTTGCTGCGGACGCGGCGCCCGATATTCGCTTTCTCAGTGAGAATGTTTTACCGACTGAAAAAATGCTCTCAATGCAGTATGACCCTAACGATTATATTTCCTCTCTGATCACTCTGAAACATCTTCACAGAGACCACCCTGATATAAATATAGAGTTTTTACATTCATAAAAAAACCGATAATAAAGCGCTTCTTCGGCTCATATTTGGGACTTGTAATAAATATAACATTAAATTAACAAAAATTCTGAAAATTATATTAGATATTTACATTTTTTGACTTTACAGGCGCGAAAAAAAGTGCTAAAATCATAATTATACAGTAGTCTTACTGTTTATAACTGTCATTTAAAAATGATAAATATATAAAGGAGGATAATCCAAAATGGCAAGAAAAATGAAAACCATGGACGGTAACAATGCTGCGGCTCATGTGGCTTATGCGTTTACGGAAGTAGCCGGTATCTACCCTATTACCCCGTCCAGCCCCATGGCAGACTATGTAGACCAGTGGTCGGCACAGGGACTCAAAAACATTTTCGGTACCACGGTAAAGGTACAGGAGATGCAGTCTGAGGCAGGTGCTTCGGGTACCGTTCACGGTGCGCTGAACGCAGGTGCTCTGACAACAACATTTACCGCTTCACAGGGACTTCTTCTTATGATCCCGAATATGTACAAAATAGCAGGTGAGCTGCTGCCGGCTGTATTCCACGTATCGGCACGTTGTGTAGCTTCACACTCACTGAATATATTTGGCGATCACTCCGACGTATATGCATGTCGTCAGACGGGCTTTGCCATGCTTGCAGAAACCAATCCCCAGGAGGTTATGGATCTCGCTCCTGTAGCTCATTTAGCAGCTATCGAGGGCAGAGTACCGTTTATCAACTTCTTTGACGGCTTCAGAACATCTCACGAGATACAGAAGATACAGATATGGGATTATGACGATCTGAAGGAAATGTGCGATATGGACGCCGTAAAGGCATTCAGAAAGAGAGCACTGAACCCCGATCATCCCACAATGCGCGGCTCACACGAGAACGGCGATATATTCTTCCAGCACAGAGAGGCTTGCAACAAGTACTACGACGCTGTCCCCGAGATAGTAGAGAAGTACATGGGCAAGATAAACGAGAAGCTCGGTACAGACTACAAGCTCTTTAACTACTACGGCGCACCGGACGCAGAGAGAGTTATCATAGCTATGGGCTCTATCTGTGACGTAGCAGAAGAGGTCATTGACTATATGAACGCACGCGGCGAGAAGGTAGGTCTTGTAAAGGTTAGACTTTATCGTCCGTTCAGAGCAGACAAGCTTTTAGAGGCTATACCCGATACCGTTAAGTCAATAGCTGTTCTTGACAGAACAAAGGAGCCGGGCGCACTCGGCGAGCCGCTTTACCTTGACGTTGTTGCAGCACTTGCAGCACAGGGCAGAACAGGCATCCGTGTTATCGGCGGACGTTACGGTCTTGGCTCAAAGGATACTCCTCCGTCAAGCGTATTCGCAGTATACGAAGAGCTTGCTAAGGACGCTCCGAAGGCTCAGTTCACTATCGGTATCAACGATGACGTTACATGTCTTTCACTTGAAGAGAAGCCTTCTCCGAATACAGCAGCAGAGGGTACTATCGAGTGCAAGTTCTGGGGTCTCGGCGGTGACGGTACTGTCGGCGCAAACAAGAACTCCATAAAGATCATCGGCGACTATACACAGAAGTATGTTCAGGCATATTTCCAGTATGACTCAAAGAAAACAGGCGGTATAACCATATCTCACCTGCGTTTTGGCGACAAGCCGATAAAGAGCCCGTACTATATTAACAAGGCAGACTTTGTTGCCTGTCACAACCCGTCCTATATCCTCAAGGGCTACAAGATGGTACAGGACGTAAAGCCCGGCGGAAAGTTCCTTATCAACTGCCAGTGGAGCGCAGAAGAGCTTGATAAGCACCTGAATGCCGAGACAAAGAGATATATTGCCGAGAACAGTATTCAGCTTTATACAGTAAACGCTATCGACCTTGCCGAGCAGATCGGTATGGGCAAGCGTACAAATACAATACTACAGGCTGCATTCTTTGCACTGGCTGACATTATGCCTATCGAGGAAGCAGTACAGCATATGAAGGACGCAGCTACAAAGTCTTACCTGAAAAAGGGTCAGGACATAGTTGATATGAACCACAAGGCTATAGACGCCGGTGTTTCTGCGTTCGTAAAGATAGACGTTCCCGCAGACTGGGCAAATGCAACAGACACAGCCGAAGAGACCGTTGTCGAGGGTCGTGAAAAGACCGTAAAGATGGTAAAGACTATCCTCGAGCCTGTTGACAAGATGGACGGCGATTCACTGCCTGTATCCGCATTTATGGATCACGCAGACGGTACGTTCGAGCTTGGCGCATCTGCATATGAGAAGCGCGGCGTTGCTGTTATGGTACCCGAGTGGAACCCCGACACCTGTGCTAAGTGTAACAAGTGTTCGTTCGTTTGTCCTCACGCTACCATCAGACCGTTCGCTCTTAGTGAAGAAGAGGCTGCTGCTGCACCCGCAGAGATGAAGGTTGCTCCGAAGCCCGTTATAAAGACAGACTACAAGTACACTCTTGCAATATCTCCTATGGATTGTATGGGCTGCAGCGTTTGCGTAGGCGTTTGCCCGACAAAGTCACTGAAGATGGTACCGAGAGAGTCACAGAACGACCAGCAGAAGGTATTCGACTACTGCGTAGCAAACGTAACAGAGAAGCCCGAAACAACGGCTACTCTCAATGTTATCAGCAGCCAGTACAAGCAGCCTATGCTTGAGTTCTCCGGCTCCTGCGCAGGCTGTGCAGAGACATCCTATGCACGTCTTATCACTCAGCTGTTCGGCGACAGAATGTACATATCCAACGCAACAGGTTGTTCTTCTATCTGGGGCGGTCCTGCTGCTACATCTCCGTACACCGTTAACAAGAGAGGTCAGGGTCCTGCATGGGCTAACTCCCTGTTCGAGGATAACGCAGAGCACGGCTATGGTATGTATCTCGGTCAAAAGGCTATTCGTGAGAGACTTATCGAAGAGCTGGGCACAATAGCACAGGGCGAAAAGGCTACCGATGAGTTCAAGGCTGCATATGATGAGTTCATGGCAACCAAGGAGGACGGCGAAAAGAACGGCAAGGCTACAGACGCTCTTGTTGCTGCACTCGAGAAGATTGACTGCAACTGCGAGGCAAAGGCAGACGTTCTTGAAAACAAGGAATTCCTCAGCAAGAAGTCCGTATGGATCTTCGGCGGCGACGGCTGGGCATATGATATAGGCTTCGGCGGCGTTGACCATGTTCTTGCAGCAGGCGACGATGTAAATATTATGGTATTCGATACCGAGGTTTACTCCAACACAGGCGGACAGGCTTCCAAGGCATCACAGATAGGTCAGGTAGCACAGTTCGCAGCAGCAGGTAAGGCTATAGCGAAGAAGTCGCTGGCAGATATAGCTATGAGCTATGGTTATATCTATGTAGCACAGATAGCTATGGGCGCAGACCAGAACCAGACTCTGAAGGCTATAAAGGAAGCAGAGGCTTATCCGGGTCCGTCACTGATAATTGGCTATGCTCCGTGCGAAATGCACTCCATAAAGGGCGGTATGAAGAACTGTCAGGCAGAGATGAAGAAGGCTGTAGAGTGCGGTTACTGGAATATGTTCAGATATAATCCGCTTCTCAAGGCTGAGGGCAAGAACCCGTTCATCCTTGACAGCAAGGCTCCCAAGACCTCTTACCGTGACTTTATAATGGGCGAGGCAAGATACAGCGCACTCACACGTTCCTTCCCCGAAAGAGCTACAGAGCTGTTCGAGAAGGCAGAGAAGAATTCAGTAGAAAGATATGATCAGCTGAAAGAGCGCGCAGAAATGCAGTAATTTCACACATTTCCATAAAAAATCAGGGCAGCAAACCGCTGCCCTGATTTTATTTTTTTCGTATGAGTCTCATATCTATAAATAGCTTCATAATATGTCCGGTGAAGCCCGTTATAAGTCTGTCGTATTCCCGGGGGCTGATGTCTCCTCCTGTTGTCATAACGTCATAAACTACATTTCCTTCTTTTATACAGCTCGGAATATCCATAAAGCCGTTCTTTATATAGAACTCCCGTCTTTTTACTCTTTCGCTGTAGTTTTCGGCTTTTTTATCAAGCTGTTCTCTCGCTATAAATATACGTCTGCCCGAATATAGGCTTTGTATAGCCCTCAGCACGGTGCTTCCGTAGCCCATACCACGCGCTTTCGGGGTGATCGCCAGATAAAAGACATAGACTATATCCTCTCTGCAAACGAGATAAACAAAGCCTATAAACCTTCCCCTGTCGCTCACCGTCAGCATTTTTCCGCGCCCTTGGTGCGCCCTTAGTACAAGCAGAAAGAGCGGCGCTCTTTCGTTTTCGGGAAAAGCACTCTCATAAAGCTCCTCTATCTGTTCATAGTCCTTGTCCTGTACGGTTCTCAGCTTTATTGTCATTTTAATTCACTCCTTTATTTTTCGTTTACTATTTTACCGGTCATATGGTCAATTGTCATTTCCAACATTTGTACACGGCTAAGATGGTGTTCTATTTCGTACTCCACACTCTCGGCGGTGGGATGATATTTCAGCCCGAGCTTTCTTAGCTGTGTTTCTGCCTCGTTTATATCCTCCATAAAGCGTATTTTCCCGAAGGCGATAACGCTTTTTATATTCAGCGCCCAGTCTCCGTCCTTTACGAATCCCTTGTCGTATACACAAAAGCTTACCTTGTTGTTCTGTCGCAGCATATCGGTTTTATAGCCTGTTTTGGCACAGTGAAAATAGATTCTTCCGTTTTCATCATCGTAATAAAAGTCTATCGGCAGAGCATACGGGTAGCCCTCCTCCCCGTTTACGGCGATAACTCCGCGAGGCTCGTTTTTCAGTATTTCTATACACTCTTCACTGCTCAGTTGTTGTTTAAATCTTCTCATCGGTCGAAACATTTTTACTCTCTCCTTGATATTATCTTTTAGATAATAATAATACGAATCATAACAGTTTTCAAGAAAATAATATGCCGAAATAATAAATTATTTATGGTACAGCTGTTGACATAAATATGTATACATGATATATTGTATATAGTGTATATATACATTTATTGGAGGATAAAGATGAATATAATACTCAGCAATTCGGTAAATGAGCCTATTTATCAGCAGATAGTGTCACAGGTAAAGTCTCAGATACTCAGCGGTGAGCTTGTTGCAGGGGACGCCCTGCCGTCAATGCGAAATCTTGCTATGCAGCTGAAAATAAGCGTTATCACAACAAAACGGGCTTACGAGGAATTGGAGCGCGACGGCTTTATTGAGAACTTCACCGGGCGCGGATGCTTTGTAAAGGCACAGAATACGGATTTTCTGCGCGAACAGGGGCTGCGCTCCATAGAAGAACAGTTTTCAAAGGTCTGCACCAGAGCGAGGGAATGTGATATTTCTCTGGATGAACTAAAAGAGATCCTCGAGCTTGTCTACAAAGGAGAATGACTATGGAGGACTACAAAAACGCAATAGAAATAAAGAACCTTACAAAGCAATACGACGGTTTTACCCTTGATAATATCAGCTTTTCTGTTCCGAAGGGAAATATTATGGGCTTTATCGGACAAAACGGCGCCGGCAAATCGACAACGATAAGAGCTATACTGAATATCATAAAAACCGACTCCGGCAGTATAAAAATATTTGGTAAGGATAATATCGTGGACGAATATGAGATAAAAGAAGATATTGCCGCGGTGTTTGATATAATTCCGTTTAACGATGCCTTTAATGCCGTACGGCTTAACCGAATGTTCCGCGGGCTTTATAAAAACTGGGACGAAAAGACCTTTTTCTCATATGTTGACCGTTTTGGCTTGCCGAGAAAAAAGCAGATAAAACAGTTGTCAAAGGGTATGAAGATGAAGCTTCAGATAGCTACGGCTCTGTCCCACAAAGCGCGGCTTCTTATTATGGACGAAGCGACTACTGGTCTTGACCCTATTATCAGAAATGAAATACTCGATATATTCAGGGAATACATACAGGATGAGCAAAACACAATACTTATGTCCTCTCATATAACGGGCGACCTGGACAAAATAGCCGACGGAGTAACCTTTATTGACAAGGGAAAAATACTCCTCAGCGGCTATAAGGATGATATACTCGCCTCTCACGGCATAGTAAAATGTACCGTCGACGAATACAAAAAAATGGACAAAAACGACTATATCTCAGCCAGAGTAAGCGACTTCGGCGCAGAGGTTATGGTGTCCGATATAACGCGTTTCAGATCAAAATATCAGATCAACATATGCGACAAGGCAGACCTTGAGAATATAATGCTCTTTTATGTAAACCGTGAAAAAAAGGAGTGGTCTTAATGAAGCGCCCCGGATTTTTTTCGCTCGTTTATCGTGAATGGGTACAAATGCGGCGGACTGCTATACGCAGTATGGTTTCGTTCGTTGCTCTGATCATTCTGAGCCTGCTGATAGAGCTGTCGCTGTTTTACGGAAACCTCAGCCGGCTTGACCCGTCTGTTATCGACGGTATCAAACAGCAGATATCCGGTATACTGATAAGCCTTATGGCGGTTGTCGGCGGAATAATTATGTTCTCTGTTTCCAAAAGCACTCAGTGCGACTGCTCGGAAACATGGCGTATGTTCAGGCTCTCTTCTCCTGTAACGCCGCTGAGATTTGCCTGTGCGAAATATTTTATTATAATTATAGCTGCTGTTTTTCTTTACGGATTCAATTTTCTCTATGCATACATAGTTACGGCTATCAACGGGACAGAGCTTGAAAAAGAGAATCTCGGAATAATGCTGATAATGTTCAGCGCCATGGTACTCTACTCGGTTTTGTTTGACTGTGCGCTGATGAGATTTCACCACTACGACAAGGCAGGCGGTTTTACCGTTATATGTTTGTTTGTACTGATGATGCCTTTTATGATCATTTCGCTTATTTATCAGGACGACGCACAGATGATGGATAAGATCTTTAATATATTTATAGACGCCTATTGGGTGTTCCTGTTTTTACCGTTTATTATTATCGGCGCAGGCTTCTTTGCAAGTGTACAGCTTTTGAAGAGGAGGGAAGAATAATGCTCGGCTTTTTGTACAAGGAACTATTTACTATGCGATACCATCTGCTTTTCTCGTTCCTGTTCTCTACTGTGCTCATGGCTTCATCACAATTTATAAATGCAGATAATGTTTTTGAGTATCTTCTCGGTCAGGGCGTTACCGTTATACTTGCTTTCGTTATCTCAAATGCCGTATATGACCAAAGCTTTCAGGGCGATGAAGCAGGAAATTTTCTCGACTTCGCCGCTTCAGCGCCCTGCTCCCTGCGTGGTCATCTGGCGGCTAAGTATATCTTTATACTTGCTGCCAACACTATGCTTCTCTTTATCTGTGCTGCTGTGGAATTTATCGCAAGGGACATATTCAGCATTAACGACTCCGCTTTGTCATCGGTGGGTATTGTGATCCTCGCGATATGTCTGATAATGTCTGCACTGAACTTCCCGTTTGTAGTACGTTTCGGCTCGGGTAAGGGGAATACTGTCGCCCTGATTGTTTTACTGCTCATCGTTTTCGGAGCTATAGTCTATTTTCTGTTCGGTGACATAAGCTTTCTTTTTACAAGAAACTCAGCCGAGCACATCATAAAATTTTTCACCGACGGCAGCTCTCAGCGTATTCTGCTGATAATAATCTTTCTTTCTGTTCCTGTATATTTGCTGTCGTATATAATAGCGCTTCCACTGTACAAAAAGGGCATTGAGAAGATAAGAGGATAATATAGGCTATATCCCCGACGCCCGTCTGACAGCATTATAAATATTTGAAACGGAATACCATGTCGAAAAATCCACAACTCCCGTAACAGGCAAAGAAAAAATCTGCTGAAAAAGCTCTACGGCATTTTTTGTGCGTGGTCCGAATATTCCGTCCTCCACAAGCCTCGGTATCCTCGGGTAGTTTTCCGATATTGTATTCAGCTGGTTTTGTATAGTCCTTACCGCGTCTCCGACAGAGCCTGACTGAATCACTCCCTGAAAGGACAGCGGTACACCCTCTACGCGCTCTGCCTGTCTGAGGGTTATATCATAGCCGTAATAATTCTTCAGTATCTGAAGAGCGGACAGACCTCTGTCGCCAAGCTCCTTTGAACCCCACTGACTCAGCCATCCGCGGCGGTTTACCCTGATCCCGTCACAGTACTGAGTAAACAGCGGCTGGGCAACATCTGTTCTGCTTACATACAGATCAAACACCTCGTCAACTATATCCGAGATCTCGCGGTAAATATTTCGTCCGTAGCTGAAGGACTGGTCATAAGCAGTCGAGCTTGTTATGGTAAAATCGTAGCCCTTGCTTCTGTACCACTCTGTATAGACACGGTTAAGGGTAAAGGAATTAATGGCTACTATATTCGCTTTCAGAGTTTCTCTCGGCCACGAGGAGTATATCTCGCTGCTTGCGACGTTTTTTATATAGTCACGGTAGCCCACTGTATAATTATCCGCATTGGCGTCCGACGGTATACCGTCGTGAACCACAATAAATTCAGGAACCACCGGCTTTGGCAAAACCACAAGTCCACCCGGATCGGGAAGTCTTTTGATTTCCGATTCGGGTATTTTTTCGGGATAATTACCCCACAAAACGGGATAGGGTATACTGAGCGCCTCATATCGGTCACTGAAAATGATATTCTGGATCGCCGTTGTATTCGGATAGAGCTGTACGTTTTCGATCAAAACGGTTTCTCCCGAAAGCTCTGCGGTAACATTGTATTCGTTAAACGGACGCGGCATATCCGCACTGTCCGAATATGAAGCCGGAGGTGTCGGCAGTCTTATTTCTCCGCCCTGACCCGACTCGTTGGTTATTGCATTATAGCTTATTTCCGTGTTGTTTTCAGAGCTTACCGTAACCCTCGCACCCACAGCAGGTGTTCCTCTGCTGCCGATATAGGCGTTTATCCGCAGGGCTCCAAAGCCGCCGGCGGTGTTTTCGTTCTGTACGTTGTTCATGCTCGCTCCCCCTATACTGTTTCGCGCAGAAACAGAAAGCTGTTATACAGATCAAGCCTTCCGTAGCCCCATTTTACATTTGGGTATACGGTATTATCCTGTCTGCGGCATCCGCTGATAAGCAGGCTTTGTATCAGGGAACCGCTAAGATTCGGGACGTTGTTTTTTATCAGTCCCCATTCCATAAGCAGTGCGGCAGCCCCTGCCGTAACTGCCGACGCGACGCTTGTGCCGGTCATAGTACCGTAGCCGTCAGGATAGATACCCTGTACCGATACTCCCGGAGCAGTCAGATCCGGGGCAATAGTGCCGTCTGTGGTGGGTCCCCAGGACGAAGCCACGGACAGGCTGCCGTCTCTGATATCATATGCACCGCAGGAAATTATCCTCTGTGCGGCGGCAGGAAACACTATAGTGTACTCCGGTACGGGGCGCAGAAATTCTATCTCTGTACTTACCTGACCGCTTATCGGCAGCCATGCGTGATATTTTCCGTCAACAAGATTATCACCGTAGAGCCGTATCTCCCATATACCGTCGGTCGCATTTTTTATTCCTATAAAAATATTGTTGCTGATATCCTTGTAGTATTTTATAATGACCTCGCTGTTTTCGAGCAGAAGGCTCTCCCGGTACTCGTTGCCGGAGCGAAAGGGCTTGCGCGCGACGACCTCCCCGGTAGGTGAAACTACTCCGACGGATATTTTGTCAAATGCAGGAGAGCATATAAGCGTGGTAAACGATTCGCCCTGCTTGCCGACGCGGATACCGATTGTCTCATATTCGCTACCCTTCATAAGCCTGCCGGAGGTGTGGTGCTTTTTGTTTGCCTCATTTCCTGCGGCGGCGACAACGGCATAGCCGGGGCGCTGAGAAATAAAGGAAATATAATCCTCGAAAAGAGTATTGCCGTCGTGTGCGCTTGTATTTGAGCCGAAGCCTATACATATCACCACCGGCATATCAAGCTCGTTTGCCTTGTCCAGAATATATTTTATCCCAAGGATATAATCAGTCGATTCACACAGATTCGGGTCATCATGGCTTAGCAGATATTTGTCTATATAATAGTTACGGGCGCGCCGAAGCTTCACGCTTACTATATTTGCTCTCGGTGCAGCGCCTATATATTCGCCTTTTTCGTTTGACGCAGCCACCGACGCCAGAAACGTGCCGTGACCGTCCTCGTCATACTGAGGCACTACGGAATATGGGTCGTTGCTGTTTAGTGCTGTGTTTATCCGATCACTGTCATAGGTCGAGCCAAAATAAACGTCCCCGTCCCTCTCTCCGTCCAGCGTCTGATCCCAGATAGAGATTATCTTTGTGCTGCCGTCCTCAAAGCGAAAGGCAGGGTTTAAATAGTCTATACCCGTATCGACAAAGCCTATTATCACGCCCTGACCGCTGAGATCCAGATACGGCTGATTCAGCACGGGCGTTATTCCGGAAGCGTCGTTACTTTGAATATCGAGCGGCGACATTATCTTTGGGGTAAGAGAAAGAAAATCATTACCAAGCTCTCTCAGTATAGTGTCTATATTTTCTTCGTTGGTATAAGCTACGGTATAATCGTTTGCAAGCCTTGTACCAAGGTGTATATACGGGCGGCTCGCCGCGTAGCTCCGGAAACGGTCGGAGTTTATGACCTGAAAATCCACCGTAGTAGGAAGCTTTACAAATCCCTCCAGCGGCAGTCTGTCCTCTTCCGAATAATTATTCAAGCTGTATACCTCCCTGCTCCTCCAGACTGTCAAGGGTATTTCTCAGACAGAGCGTACCGTAGCCGAAAAACGGATTTGGATAGGCTCTGCCGCTGCTTCTTTCGGCGCCGAGCCGCAGATATGCCTTGACACGTTCGCCATACAAAAACGGTGAATTCCCCCGTACGATACCCCACTGCATAATAAGCGTACATGCTCCGCAGACAAAGGGAGATGCAAAGCTCGTACCGGTAAAGCTATCATATCCGCCTCCCGACCGTGCAGAGAGTATATTTACACACGGCGCGGCAATATCCGGATAAACATATCCGCCGACACCGGAAAAATCCGCTATACTGCCGGTGCGGTCGTTGTAGCCTGCGACCTTTATAGCTCTGTTTGCTGTTGAGGGTATTGTCATTGTATTAAAAATATCGGCGTCTGCGAAATAGGTCCTCGATGTCACCTCCTCAAGCACGGGCAGCCATATGTCTATCCTTCCGTCCGTTATCCTGCCTGTTCTGATTATAAGCCTCCATCCTCCTGAGGGCAGAATACTGTCAGAGCGGATCCGCAGAAAGACCTCCTGCCCTACGGTATATCGGAGAGGCTGAGAATAAAGCGCCGTCAGCACCGCTCCTCTGTGCCGAAAGGTTTTTTGCATATCATATACGCTTATCTCTCCTGACCCGGTGCCGTCCGGAAAGACAAGCTCTACGGTAAAGGAGTCGGTAAAGTTTTTCCGAAGATCAAGATAAAAGCTGTCTATTCCCGAAGCCGTGAAAAAGTTGACGGTTATTTCCTCATAGCTTTTCAGTACCGTGCTGTAGTGGTGGGCACTGCTGCCCTCGTTGCCTGTCGGAACACAGATACAGCATTTCCAACGGCTTACAACGCTGTCTATATATTGCTCAAAAAGGCTGTCGCCCCTGTGAGAGCCGTTATTCATACCGAAGCTGAGGTTTATGCTTACGGGCTTTTGCAGGCTCTGAGCCTTATCCACAGTATATTTAAGCGCACGCATTATATCCGTGCTGAGTGCAAAATAATCGGTGAGCCTGCTGCCTACCTTTACAGCGATAATATCCGATCTGTCGGCTACTCCGTTTTCAGAACTGCCTGCTGCTATAGCGGCGACAGCCGTCCCGTGGCCTATTGTGTCCTTTGTCGGTGCCTTGGAAGGCTCTCCCAACAAGGCGGCATTAATATCGGTGTCGGTTATTTCCCTGCCCTTTTTAAAGCCATCGGGCGGAATGCCGCTTATTGTCTGATCCCAGATACAGAGTATCCTTGTTGTACCGTCGGAATTTCTGAAATCGGGGTGAGCGTAGTCTATACCCGAGTCTATTATGGCTGTTATTACCCCCTCTCCGTGCAGATCATAGCCATTAGTGCTTTTAGGATAGGCTATGCAGGACGAATTAAGATTAAAGGACGGCAAAAAAAGCTCCTTTGACAGCTCTATATCCTCTATCTCCACATACTGATAAAGCTCGGATATACGCCCCTCATCAATAGTAATTATAGCGTAGTCGTCCGACAGTAGTTCTGCCTGCCCAAAAAGTTCTTGTGCAACGGAAAAAATATCACCACTGAATTTAACGATGACCTCTGTCAGTGCCAAATATACCACCTCGAAAATCATTTAATCTATATGCATCTGCAAAGCAAATTATACTAAAAACAGGCAAAAAAAATGCCCTGCCCGAAGGCAGGGTGAATTCATTTTATTTCAAGGCTTCCTGTCAGAGTCTCTACAAATATCCTGCAGTCTCCGTTTCCCTTTTTGTAGTTGTTTTTTGTACCTGTTTTCTCATAGCCGTCCGCAGTCAGCTTGCCGGATACGGTAGTATACTTCAGGTCTGCGTCCTTTTTCTCGTGCAGATTTATCTTTACACCGCCGACCGTTGTTTTTATTTTCAGCTTCTCTGCACTGCAATCGTCAACATTCACACTTCCGGTGGTGCTCTCGCAGTTAAGCTCTGTTATACTGCAGCCGTTTATATTGATCTCTGCACCGGCTCCGTAGATATTCAGCTCTACATCCACAGGGATCTCTACTATAAGGTGTTTAAGACCGCTGACGGCGGCTGTATTATAGCCGGAGGCACAGTATTTTATCAGCAGCTGATCCTTGCTTACGCGACAGTGCACTCTCGAATTTTTTGAAAGATCCGGTGCCTTCTCGTCCACCTTCAGCTTCTCACTGTCCGCGCTGCCCTGTATGATATCAAGCTTTCCTCTGAACCAGTCTATGCTGACGCTTTTTATAGGCTTCGGATCATATTTGAAATCTCCTGCCTTGTAGTCGGTCATATTGCTGTATTGATAGGAGCTTTGACTTGTTCTGACGGTACATCCGGGCAAAAGGCATATGGAAATGATAACTGTTAAAAGTAAGGATAACGCTTTTTTCATAGTAAGTTCTCCGGCACTCAGTCAAGTGAATCCTGTATAGCAGAGAAAACAGAGTCGAAATCAGACTTCGTAACGAGCAATGAGATCTGGGATTCGCTTGTTGTTATAAGTCTGATGTCGGTTTTTACGCTTGCTGCCTTGCGGAATACCCTTGCCGCAACGCCGGGGGTGTTTTCCATTTCGGGATCGTTTACCGACAGCTTGCAGTTTCCGCTGCTTACGATTGGCTTTACTTTTCCGTTTTCAAGCTTTGAGGTATAACTAAGTATTTTTACAAGCTCCTCGTCCTTTATGGTAAACGAAAGACTGGTCATAGAGCTTTGTGCGGGAGAGAGTGAGATCATATCTACATCTACACCCATTTCGGCTATTTTTTCAAACACACCCGTAATAAACTCTATATCGGCAGGAATATTCTGCAAGGTGACCAGAGTAATATCGTCGCAAACTGTTATTGTAGGCTTCATTTGACACACTCCTTTCAGTGTTTTTTAAAAGCTCTGCCAAGAGCCGGCAGAGCGACTATAAACGCTTGCCTGTGGTTATTTTTCTGCAAGCAGATCTGACATATCATACATTCCGGCAGGCTTGCCCTTTATAAATACAGCCGCATTCAGCGCCCCGATAGCAAAAACGGTTTTTGATCTTGCGCTGTGGCTTATCGTAAATACCTCGTCGATACCGGCAAAAATTATTTCGTGCTCTCCGACAATATTACCTGCGCGTATGGAGTGTATGCCTATCTCCTTTTTATCTCTCTTTTTACGGTAGGAGTGGCGGTCATAGACATACTCGGTCTCGTCTCTGACGCTTTTTACCGCGTCGGCTATCATAAGGGCGGTACCGCTCGGCGCGTCTATCTTCTGGTTATGGTGCTGCTCTACTATCTCAACGTCGAAGTCGCTGCCGAAAACCATAGCCGCTTTTTTGGCAAGCTCTATTATCAGGTTTATACCGAGGGACATATTGCCCGAATAAAACACCGGTATAGTTTCGGCTGCTTTTTTTATTTTGTCCTTTTGTTCCTCGCTGTATCCCGTTGTACAGATGATAACAGGCATTTTTTTGGACAAAGCGTAAGAGAGCATATCATCAAGCAGAGCAGGGTTTGAAAAGTCTACGATAACGTCAGCATCAACAGTAAGCTCTGAAAAGCTTTTTGCGTATTCAAAGCCGGCGTTTTCGGGCTTTATGATATCTATGCCGCCTACTATCTTCAGGTCGTCGCGGTTTTCTGCACAGCTTATCAGGCTGTGTCCCATTTTTCCGCAGCAACCGGTAATTATTACATTTGTCATTTTATTATCTCCGTTCATTTAGGAACTGTGAAGAAATAAATTTTAAAAGTTATTGATGAACAGTTCCTTATCGTCCTATAAACGGAACAGGCTTGCTGTCCGTTTTTTAAAAAACTGATACTTGTAATAAGGACTGCACAAAATTTCTTTTGCACAGTCACTTATTAATTTTATTATTACATTATTTTATTATACCGTATTTAACAAGACAGCTTCTCAGTGCGTTGTATGTGCTCTCACTCATAGGTGCAAGCGGAAGTCTGCACGGTCCGCAGTTAAAGCCGCACATATTCATAGCAGCCTTTACGGGGATAGGATTAACATCCGAGAACAGCGCGTCCATAAGAGCTATATAATGCTTTTGCAGTGCAAAGCCGCCCTTGAAGTCACCCGAGAGAGTGCGCGCAACTATTTCGTGAGACTCTCTGGGGCAGATATTTGCAAACACGGATATAACGCCGAGACCGCCCATAGCGGTTATCGTGAATGCCTGTGCGTCCTCGCCGCTGTACACGTCAAGGTTATCGCCGCAAAGCGCCATGGTTCTTACCAAAGCGGTTATATCGCCGTTAGCCTCTTTGCAGGCTGTTATATTCGGGTGCTTAGAGAGCTCAGCATAGGTTTCGGGCTTTATATTGCACCCTGTTCTTGACGGCACGTTATAAACTATCATCGGGATATTTATAGCGTCCGCAATACAGTTATAGTGGCGCACAAGTCCTGCCTGAGAGGTCTTGTTATAGTACGGTGTTACGGACAGTATAGCGTCCGCTCCGAGCTTTTGTGCCTCTACGGACAGCTCGCGTGCAAACATTGTATCGTTGCTTCCGGTTCCTGCTATAACCGGAACTCTTTTGTTTACCTTTTGTACGGTATATTCAATTACCTTACAATGCTCCTCGCGGCTGAGAGTAGCCGACTCACCTGTTGTACCGCAGGTAATTATGGCGTCGGTACCGTTATTGATCTGAAAATCAATAAGCCTGCCGTACTCTTCATAGTTTACGCTGCAATCGTTGTTCATAGGCGTTACGATCGCAACTCCGGAGCCGGTAAAAATATGATTTTTCATGACTTACCTCCTTGGATCATAATAATGATTAAAGTTCTGTGTTTTATCAGTCCATATATCCCTCTGCACAGAGAAGCTCTGCAAGAAGAACCGCGCCGCCTGCTGCGCCTCTGAGTGTATTGTGTGACATACAAACAAATTTTATTGTATACTGCGAATCCTCACGAACTCTGCCGATAGAAACAGCCATACCGTTCTCAAGGTTACGCTCTGACTTTATCTGCGGTCTGTCTGCCTCTCTGAAGTAGTGCAGGAACTGCTTCGGTGCGCTGGGCAGTTCAAGCTCCTGAGGTCTGCCGCTATAGGTTTCCCAGTCGTTTATTATCTGCTCCATAGTGGGCTTTTGCTCCAGTTCTACGAATACAGCAGCCGTATGACCGTCGGAAACAGGCACACGGATACACTGAGAGGTAATGCACGGTGATTCTGCCTTTTTGATCTCACCGTTCTCAATGGTACCCCAGATCTTCAGCGGCTCCTGCTCGGATTTTTCTTCCTCTCCGCCGATATAGGGGATAACGTTGTCTACCATCTCGGGCCATCTTTCAAAGGTTTTGCCTGCACCGGAGATCGCCTGATATGTGCATGCGAGAACCTTTTTAACGCCGTACTTCATCAGCGGATGTATAGCCGGTACATAGCTCTGAAGCGAGCAGTTGGATTTTACAGCCACAAAGCCCTTTTTGGTACCGAGGCGCTTTCTCTGTGCTTCTATTATTTTGATATGGTCATTGTTTATCTCCGGTATTACCATAGGAACATCGGGAGTAAAGCGGTGAGCGCTGTTATTTGAAACAACGGGGCATTCAGCCTTTGCATATGCCTCCTCAAGAGCGCGTATCTCGTCCTTTTTCATATCTACCGCGCAGAAAACGAAGTCTACCTTTGCAGCGACATCCTCTACTTTAGAGGCGTCCATTATTACCATATCCTCCATAGACTTCGGCATAGGGATACTCAGCGCCCAGCGTGAGCCTGCTGCCTCCTTATAGGTTTTTCCTGCGGAACGAGGGCTTGCTGCAAGAGCGGTTACGTTAAACCACGGATGGTTTTCGAGCAGCGTAGCAAAACGCTGACCTACCATACCCGTAGCGCCTATAATACCGACATTGTACTTTTTTTCCATTGTCTTTAACTCCTTTTATTATAATATGCAAAG
>JAHKXX010000263.1 GCA_020627425.1 bacterium | reverse complement strand
GGGTGCTGCTTGACGCTGCTTTGATGTGAGAATAAGTGTATTTGTCTTTTCTGCTTGGTGTATCACACTAAATCGCGTTACTTGCACCTATTCCAACACACCCAGAATTATTTTACACCAACCGGCGCGTGCTCGCGCTGAGCAACACGCGCACTGTGGGTGGTGTTACCGCCGACCTTATTGGCACGCGTACAGGTTCGGTTTATAATACCTCTCCGTCCGCGTCACGGCGCTAAGTGCGCCGTTCGTGCTACTTAGGAGTGAAGGCAAGTTTATTTGTCTGAATTATTCATTGTCTCCAAAAAAGCAGTACAAGTGCCTACCTGTGAGACACGGTGTGGACGGCGCACGAGTATAAATCCAGACCTGTACGCGTGCCGATAAGGTAAGTGAAAACACTGATTCGAGTGCGCGAATCGGGTGCAGCGTCACGCTGCTCGGTAAAAGTAAAAAAACCGACACTCAGTGCCGGTTTTGGAAATTTTGTAAAGAGCTGTTGATCACTGATGGTTTTCAATATACTTTACCAGATCGTCTACTGTCTTGATGTTTTCGATCTCCTCATCGGGAACCTCAACCTCAAACTCGTCCTCAATAGACATAAGCAGGTCTACAACGTCAAGTGAATCTGCACCAAGGTCATTAATTATAGAGGTTTCGCTTGTGATAGAATCCTCCTCAACGTCAAACTGCTCTGCAAGAATTGCTTTTACCTTTTCGAGTACCATAAGAACATCCTCCTGAAAAATAAAGTTCAACAAAAATTTATGTTTATTGTCTCCTGTCGTGTGGACAAAATAATATATTCTGTGCTACAATATCTAAACAGGACTTTTTAAATAATAAAAACACAAATTTTCCATAATCAAATCTTATTAGTTATTTATCGCTTTGTCAATATCAAAATTGGATTTTTACTCATTGATCAGAAAATTTATAGGAATTTACAAAAAATTGTTAACATTTTCTATCTGACAGGAGGCAGTTTTTATGTCATCAAGAAAATTTGCGGTAATAGGACACCCTATCGGTCACACTATGTCGCCGTTCATTCACGAAAGGCTGTTTGCCCTTGCGGGAACAGACGGAGAGTACACTGTTATAGACGTTCCGCCATCTGAGCTTCCCGTGAAAATAAAGGAGCTTGACGCCCTTTACGGCTACAATATAACTATTCCCAACAAGCAAAGTATTATTCCCTTTCTTGACAGTCTTGACGAAAAGGCAGAGCTTTACGGCTCTGTAAACACCGTGAAAAACGGAGAAACACGGCGCGGTTATACTACCGATCCCGACGGCTTTTTAAAAGCTTTACGGTACGGCGGCATACCGTTTCGCGGAAAAGTAGCAATACTCGGCTGCGGAGGCGTTGCACGAACCTTCGTTTTTGAAGCCGCTCTTGCAGGCTGCGATATTACGCTTGCCGTAAGACAGGAGGATATACCCGTACAGACAGCTCTTCGGGACGAGCTTATTTCCAAGGTGCCCGGTGCCGTAATAAAATGCTGTACAATACCACAGCTTTCCGGAGATCACGATCTGCTTGTAAATGCCACCCCCATAGGTATGTACCCAAAAACAGACGCCATGGTCGTAGACAAAAAAGTAATAGAACGCTGCGAAAATGTATTTGACGCCGTGTACAATCCTCTGAAAACAAAGCTTGTACTTTGTGCCGAGGCAAACGGCTCAAGGGCAGTTGGAGGAATGTCAATGCTTGTGTGGCAGGCTGCGGTATCACACGAGATATGGGACGGCTCTGAATATTCAAAGGAGGATATAGACGAGCTTGTCAAGGACGCCGCGAAGGAGCAGACAAGAAAATTCGGCTGATCACCCGGAGGAAACAGTATGAACAGGAAAAACATAATACTATGCGGCTTTATGGGCTGCGGAAAAAGCACTGTAGGCACCCTGCTTGCAAAAAAGGCAGGTATGTCCTTTGTAGATCTTGACACATACATAGAAAAAAAGGAAAACAAGACCGTATCAGAGATATTTGCCGAGAACGGAGAAGCTTATTTTCGTCAGGCAGAACGTAGAGCAGCAGAAGAGCTGTCACAGAAAAAAGGACTGGTAATAGCAGCAGGCGGCGGAACTCTTGTATATAAAGAAAACGAGGAGGCGCTGAGAAAAACCGGGAAGGTAGTGCTGCTTGACATTCCGGTAGAGAGAGTAGCCGAACGGCTGAAAAACGACACCACAAGACCTCTGTTGAACCGACCCGACAAAGAGAAGGCTATGAAGGAGCTTTATGAGAGCCGTATGCCTATCTATCGGGCGGCGGCTGACTACACCGTAGACGCGGACAACTCCCCGATGAAGGTATGTATGGACATACTCGACGCTGTAATGTAAAATAATTATCAACAAACGCCGTCGGAGCGTCTTGCTGTCTGCTGGAGTACTAAGCTGTATCAGCTTGTTATGCGATGAAGCACACAGTGTCTTTTTATTACAGGCGCTGTGTCGGGAAAAAGGATTATCTTATTAATAATTATATAAACGGAGGAATAAAAAATGATCATAGTATTAAAGCCTGACGCATCAAAGGAACAGATAACACTTTTTAAAGAATCACTAAAGGATAAGTATAACGTATCCGTAAACACATGGATAGGTGTGGAGTCCACTGTTCTGGGACTTATCGGTGATACTACACAGGTGGACGAGGACTGGGTAAACGCCCAGGAAGTAGTAGAAAACATAAAGCGTGTACAGGAGCCGTATAAAAAGGCAAACAGAAAGTTCCACCCTGACAATACCGTAATAGAGCTGCCGACCGGTCAGAAAATAGGTGACGGTAACCTGTGTATTATGGCAGGACCGTGCTCGGTAGAAAACGAGGAGCAGATAAACTATGTCGCACAAAGAGTAAAGGCAGCAGGCGCGTCTTTTCTTCGCGGAGGCGCGTTCAAGCCGAGAACCTCGCCGTACTCGTTCCAGGGACTGAAGTCAGAGGGACTTGACCTGCTGAAAGGAGCCAGAAAGGTGACGGGACTGCCGATAGTGACCGAAATAATGAGAGTAGCCCACATAGATATGTTCGAGGGTGTTGATATAATTCAGGTCGGTGCAAGAAATATGCAGAATTTCGAGCTGCTAAAGGAGCTTGGTAAAATCGACAAGCCGATACTTCTGAAAAGAGGACTTGCAAACACTATAGAAGAGTGGCTGATGAGTGCAGAATACATTATGGCAGGCGGCAATAACAAGGTTATACTGTGCGAGCGCGGTATCAGAACCTATGAAACAGCTACAAGAAATACACTTGACCTTTCTGCAGTGCCTGTAATAAAGAAGCTGTCACACCTCCCGGTAATAGTTGATCCCAGCCACGCAACAGGTAAATCGTGGCTTGTGCCGCAGATGGCTATGGCTGCGGTGGCTTCGGGTGCAGACGGACTTATGATAGAGGTCCATAACGACCCCAAGCACGCACTGTCCGACGGCGCACAGTCGCTTACCCCGGATCAGTTTGACGATGTAGCAAAAAAAGTGTTTGCTCTTAAAAAAGCATATGACGAGATAATGAAATAATACAGCGACAAATTTTTTTAAAAGGGTGATCCTAATGAATATAGTTGTTGCAGGACTGGGGATAATCGGCGGCTCTATGGCAAAGGCAATAAAAAAATATACCGACAACAGAGTTCTTGGTATAAACAGAAGCAAAAAGCCTCTGGAGCAGGCTCTCGGGTGCGGAGCAATAGACGAGATAGCCGACACATCGGCTCTCACTGATTGCGATATGCTTATAATGGGTATGTATCCGGACGCAGCTGTAGAGTTTGTCAGAGCAAATGCCGACAGGATAAATAAAAACTGTATTGTTATAGATACCTCCGGTATAAAATCAGAGATATGCCCGAAAATGACAGAGCTTGCAAGGGAGCACGGCTTTACCTTTGTCGGCTTTCACCCTATGGCAGGCAAGGAGGTAAACGGCTTTGAAAGCTCCGAGGCAGACCTTTTTCTCGGTGCGAACGCGATCATACTTCCGTGCGAAGCAGATGACAGTGCCGTAGCGACGGTTGCGGCGCTTGCTTCAAAGATAGGCTTCGGAACTGTTGTCTACACTACTCCTGAGGAGCACGACAGAATGATAGCATTTACATCACAGCTTCCTCACGTTATCGCCTGCGGATATGTATTCAGTCCTTGCTGCAGAAAGCACAAAGGCTTTTCCGGCGGCAGCTATCGCGATGTTTCCAGAGTAGCAAATATCAATGCCGAGCTGTGGTCAGAGCTGTTTATAAACAACGGCAAGCCGCTTGTAAGTGAAATAGATACATTTATAAGCAGTCTTGAAAAAATCCGTAACAGTATTGAAAAGGGCGACCGCGCAGAGCTTACACAGCTGCTGCAGGATGCAAGAAATGTAAAGGAGGAGCTTGGCGAATGAAAAAAATACACGTCGGTACAGGCAAACCCTATGATATAATTATTGAACGCGGAATAATAAAAAATGCGGCTGACTATATCAGACCGCTGACAAAGGCTGTAAGAGCCGTCATTGTCAGTGACAGTAATGTAGCGCCCATCTATGCGGACACGGTAAAAAAATCACTGCAGGACAGCGGCTTTGAGACCTCTGTTTTTGTTTTTGATGCAGGCGAGCAGTCAAAACGGATTTCCACTATTGAAAAAATGTATACGCATTTCTATGAGCACAATATTACAAGAACCGATATAGCAGTGGCTCTCGGCGGCGGCGTTACCGGTGATATGACAGGCTTTGCCGCTGCAAGCTATCTGCGCGGAATAGACTTTGTACAGATACCCACAAGCCTCCTCAGTCAGGTGGATTCAAGCGTCGGAGGAAAAACGGGAGTAGATCTGCCTGCCGGCAAAAACCTTGTGGGAGCCTTTCACCAGCCTGTAACGGTGCTTATCGACCCCGATACTCTCGATACACTTCCTGAAAAATTCCGTACGGACGGTATGGGCGAAGTGGTAAAGTATGGCTGTATAAGGAGCCTGCCGCTTTTTGAGAAACTCGAAAATGAAAACGCGTGGGATATTATTGACGACATTATATATGAATGTGTTTCGATAAAGCGCGATGTAGTAGAGCGCGACGAACGAGATACGGGAGAGAGAGCTATACTTAATTTCGGTCATACCTTCGGTCACGCTATAGAGAAGCTCGGAAATTACACTGAGATGACGCATGGCTGTGCCGTTGCAGCAGGAGCGGCTATGCTTACAGGGATAACAGAGGAAAAGGGACTTACAGAAGCAGGAACTGCCGAAAGACTTAAAAATGTTCTTAAAAAATACGGCCTGCCTATAGCTGTAGATTATTCTTTGTCTGAGATAATCTCCGCAACTCGTGGAGACAAAAAGAGCAGCGGCAAGGGTATAAGCTTTATCTTCCTGAAAAAAATAGGCGAGTGTTATATAAACAAAATCGCAACAGAGGATATAAGAGCTTTTTTTGGAGTTAATTAAAGATACAAAAATTATTATTCCGGCAAGATGTCAGGCTTACAAAAATATGATATAACAGTAATAATCAGACCGTATCTAACCCTGAAATAAAGGGCTTCGTTATTTTGACCGAAGATTTGTATTAAATTCTAAAATCTTGTCGCAGGATTTTGCAAAACGCAGAAAATAATAGCAAACTATACAAAAAATAAGAGTAAAATTCTACTAAAATCACCAAGAAAAAACTTGCAAAAATAGCCCCGGTGTGATATTATAATAACTGCGTGACTGCGCGAGATATGCGTTGATGCGGGAGGTTGCGGCACTGTGTGTCGGTTTTTCCGCGGAGTATGTCCGATTTTAAACCGGGCGAAGGAATATATTAGATAAGCACTGATTATGCCTTTTTGAGTTGCATATGGCATAACTGAGCTTTGAATTTTCATGACCTTGACCCGGATCGTGCAAATTGCCGATCCGGTTTTAAATATCCCGGTGGTGAAACACCCGGGGGAGTGTAAAGGAAATGAAACGCCCTCAAACTTAACAAGGAGGCGATTAACCGTGGCAGTCAAGGAAAAAATAAGGATAAGAATAAAGGGTTATGATCATCAGCTGGTTGATCAGAGTGCTGAGAAGATCGTTGCAACAGCAAAGCGTACAGGCGCCAGAGTTTCCGGTCCCGTGCCGCTGCCTACTGAGAAGCAGGTAGTTACGATCCTGCGTGCTGTTCATAAGTATAAGGACAGCCGTGAGCAGTTTGAAACGAGAACCCACAAAAGACTTATCGACATCCTCAGACCCTCTAACAAAACAGTAGAGGCTCTTACAGGACTCGAACTCCCTGCCGGTGTTGAGATAGAGATAAAGCTCTGAAAATCAACCAACAGGCAGCCGGGGTCACGTTGGTGAAAAGCCAACCAATAACCTATCAAGGAGGACAATAAAATGCAAAAGGCTATCATCGGAAAAAAGATCGGTATGACACAGATCTTCGATGCAAAGGGTGCGGTCGTACCCGTAACCGTTATTGAAGCAGGTCCGTGTGTAGTATCACAGATCAAAACGGTAGAAAACGACGGCTATGAGGCAGTTCAGATGGGCTTCGGCGATATAAAGCTGAAGGTACAGAACGGCACAGGCAAGGGCAAGAGAGTAAGAAGCGACAAGTTCAAGAACGATCCTGTCAACATTACAAAGCCTATGCTCGGCCACTTCAAAAAGGCTGACGTAGCTCCCAAGAGTACACTTCGTGAATTCAGAGTAGATAATCTCGAAAATTACAAGGTCGGCGACATAATAAAGGCTGATACCTTTGCCGAGGGCGAGAAGATCGACGTTACAGGCAAAAGTAAGGGTAAGGGCTATGCCGGCGTTATAAAGCGTTGGAACTTCCATCGTCTGAAGGAAACTCACGGTTCGGGTCCTGTTGCCCGTCACGGCGGTTCTATGGGTGCATGCTCAACTCCGTCAAGAGTATGGAAGGGCAAGAAGATGGCAGGTCATCTCGGAGCAGAGAGAGTTACCGTACAGAATCTTACAATTGCAAAGATCGACGCTGAAAACAACCTTATCGCTATCAAGGGCGCAGTACCCGGTCCTAACGGCGGAATAGTAGTAATCCGCGACAGCGTTAAGGCGTAAGGGAAGGAGGAATAACAATGCCTAATATAGAAGTTCTGGATATGGCAGGTAAGAAGGTCGGCGAAGCTGAGCTTTCAGACGCAGTTTTCGGTATAGAGCCGAACACAGCGGTTATGCACACTATGGTAGTAAACTACCTTGCAAATAACCGTCAGGGAACACAGTCCGCACTTACCCGTTCAGAGGTTTCCGGCGGTGGCAGAAAGCCGTGGAGACAGAAGGGCACCGGCCACGCAAGACAGGGCTCCACAAGAGCTCCTCAGTGGACACACGGCGGTGTGGTTTTTGCTCCGAAGCCGAGAAGCTATAGATTTACCGTAAACAAGAAGGTAAAGAGACTCGCTATGAGGTCCGCTTTCTCAAGCAAGCTCAGAGACAGTCAGCTTGTAGTAGTAGACAAGATCGAAACAGCAGAGTTCAAGACAAAGACAATAGCAGCTATGCTCAGCGCTGTCGGCGCTGACAGAAAGGCACTTATCGTTCTTCCGGAGGTTGATAAAAAGGTTATCAATTCCGCAAGAAATATTCCGGGCGTAAAGACAGCACAGGTAAACACACTGAATGTCTATGACATTCTCAATGCCGACAAGCTCGTTATCGCCAAGGATGCAATAGGCAAGATCGAGGAGGTATACGCATGAACTCACGCGACATCATAATAAAGCCCATCATTACAGAAAAAACAATGATCGGCGTTGCTAACGAAAAGAAATATACCTTCAGAGTTGCCGATAAGGCTACAAAGATCGATATTGCAAGAGCTGTAGAGGATATCTTCGGCGTAAAGGTACAGAAGGTAAACACAGTAAGCGTTCGCGGACGCCTTCGCCGTCAGGGCAGAACACAGGGCTATACACCCTCGTGGAAAAAGGCTTATGTGACACTTACCGAGGACAGCAAGAAGATCGAATTCTTTGAAGGCATGATGTAAGCCTGATACCTTCAGGCAGAATGAATGGAGCAGCCTGACTCCGCAAAGCCATCATGAGGAGAGTGAAATAAATGGCAATAAAGAATTATAAACCGACTACTCCCGGCAGAAGAAATATGTCGGTTACCGATTATTCGGGTCTTTCAAAGGTAGAGCCTGAGAAGAGTCTTCTGGCTCCTCTGAACAAGAGATCCGGCCGTAACAGCTACGGCAGAATCACGGTCCGCCACAGAGGCGGCGGAAACCGCAACAAATACAGACTGGTTGACTTTAAGCGCCGTAAATTTGACGTAGAGGCAACCGTAAAGACTATAGAGTATGATCCCAACAGATCTGCACACATCGCTCTTATAGAGTATACCGACGGCACAAAGAGCTACATAATAGCTCCCTCAGAGCTGAAGGTAGGCGATGTAGTAAAGGCAGGTCCCAACGCTGATATCAAGGCAGGAAACGCACTTCCTCTCGTAAATATCCCCGTTGGTACAGTAGTTCATAACGTAGAGCTTTATCCCGGCAAGGGCGCACAGCTTGCAAGAAGCGCCGGCAACTCGGCACAGCTTATGGCAAAGGAAAACGGACTGGCACTGCTCAGACTTCCGTCCGGCGAGCTGAGAAACGTTCCCGAGGGTTGTATGGCTACTATAGGTCAGGTAAGCAACCTTGACCATATGAACGTAAAGATCGGTAAGGCAGGACGTAAGCGCCATATGGGCTGGAGACCGACTGTCCGCGGTTCTGTCATGAACCCGAACGACCACCCGCACGGCGGTGGTGAGGGTAAGTCCCCTGTAGGACGTCCCGGTCCTGTAACTCCGTGGGGTAAGCCTGCTATGGGTTATAAGACAAGAAAGAACACACGTTCTGACAAGCTTATCGTTAAGCGCAGAAACGGTAAATAATAAGGCTGGAGAAAGGAGCTTTGTACTATGAGCAGAAGCATTAAAAAGGGCCCTTATGTACAGCCTGTGCTGCTTAAGAGAGTCCAGCAGATGAACGAGACCGGCGAGAAGAAGATACTCAAGACCTGGAGCAGATCTTCAACAATATTCCCGGATTTCGTAGGACATACATTTGCGGTGCACGACGGCCGCAAGCATGTGCCTGTATATGTTACCGAGGATATGGTAGGACACAAACTCGGCGAGTTTGCACCGACCAGAACCTTTAAGGGACACGCAGGATCAAAGACATCAAAATAAGCCAAAAAGGAGTGTATGAACATGGAAGCAAGGGCAGAGCTTAAATACGCCCGTATTTCACCGCGTAAGGTAAAGATAGTACTTGACCTGATACGCAACAAGCCTTGCGACTACGCAATGGCAGTTCTCAAGCACACCCCGAAGGCAGCTTGTGAAGACCTTGAAAAGCTTCTCAAGTCTGCAATGGCTAATGCAGAGAACAACCACAATATGGATGTAAACAGACTTTATGTAGCAGAGTGCTACGTTGGTCAGGGTCCTATCCTCAAGAGAATCCGTCCGAGAGCACAGGGCCGCGCATATAGAATCGACAAGAAAACATCACATGTTACTCTTGTGCTCAAAGAGAAAGAATGATAGGTGAGGAGGTAAACTAATGGGCCAGAAAGTAAATCCGCACGGACTCCGTGTCGGCGTTATAAAAAATTGGGACTCGCGTTGGTTTGTAAGTGACAAGGACTTCGGCGATACACTCGTTGAGGACTACAACCTCCGCAAGACCCTGAAGAAGCAGCTCTACTCCGCAGGTGTACCGAAGATAGAGATAGAGCGTGACGCTTCAAGAGTAAGACTTCATATTCACTGCGCTAAGCCCGGTATGGTTATCGGTAAGGGCGGCTCTGAAATAGAGAAGCTTCGCGTTCAGTGCGAGAAGATCCTCGGCAAGCCTGTATCAATAAATATCGTAGAGGTCAAGAACCCCGATATGAACGCTCAGCTTATCGCTGAAAACGTTGCACAGCAGCTTGAGAAGAGAATTTCCTTCCGCCGCGCTATGAAGCAGTCTATCGGCAGAGCTATGAAGTTCAATGCTAAAGGAATAAAAATAATGTGCTCAGGCCGTCTCGGAGGCGCCGAGATCGCAAGATCGGAGCAGTACCACGAGGGTACGATACCGCTTCAGACGCTCAGAGCAGACATAGATTACGGCTTCGCAGAAGCAGCAACGACCTACGGTATAATCGGCGTAAAGGTTTGGTTATACAAGGGTGAGGTTCTTCACGACAGCCGCAAGCCTCGTAAGGAAGGAGGCAGCAAGTAATTATGTTAATGCCTAAAAGAGTAAAATACCGCAGAGTACACAGAGGTCGTATGACCGGTAAGGCGCTTCGCGGCAACAAGGTAACCTACGGTGAGTTCGGTCTGCAGGCTATGGAGCCTGCATGGATCACAGCTAACCAGATCGAGGCAGCCCGTGTCGCTATGACCCGTTACTGCAAAAGATTCGGTAAGGTTTGGATAAAGATCTTCCCCGATAAGCCCGTAACAAAGAAGCCCGCCGAGGTCCGCATGGGTTCCGGTAAAGGCTCACCCGAGTTCTGGGTAGCAGTTGTAAAGCCCGGCAGAGTAATGTTCGAGCTTGCAGGCGTTCCCGAGGAAACAGCAAGAGAGGCGCTTCGTCTTGCAGCAAACAAGCTGCCTATAAAGACAAAGTTTGTAAAGAAGGAAACGGAGGTTGACGCGTAATGAAGGCATCAGAACTCAGAGAAATGACACCGGCTGAGCTTGATACAAAGCTTTCTTCACTCAAGGAAGAGCTTTTTAACCTTCGCTTTCAGCTTGCTATAAACCAGCTCGACAACCCCATGCGTATAAAGGCTGTCAAGAAAGACATAGCCAGAGTTCAGACCATCATTCGTGAGAATGAGCTTTCTGAGCAGGCTGACGCATAAGGGAAGGGAGGAAACACACTGTGAGTGAGAGAAATCTTAGAAAAACGGACGTAGGTAAGGTAGTAAGCAACAAGATGGACAAAACAGCAGTAGTTGCTATCGAGAACAGTGTAAAGCACCCGCTTTACAACAAGATCATAAAGCGTACTATCAGACTCAAGGTTCACGATGAGAACAACGAGTGTAACGTAGGCGACCGCGTTCGCATAATGGAAACCCGTCCTCTCTCAAAGGATAAGAGATGGCGTCTTGTAGAGATAATCGAGAAGGCTAAATAATTTAGCATTTTTATACAAAGGAGGAACGCACTGTGATACAGCAGCAGACCTACCTCAAAGTTGCCGACAACACCGGAGCAAAGGAGCTTATGTGCATCCGAGTTCTCGGAGGTACCGGCAGGAGGTACGCAAATATAGGCGACGTTGTCGTTGCTTCCGTTAAAAAAGCAGCACCCGGCGGCGTTGTTAAAAAAGGCGATGTAGTGAAGGCAGTTATAGTACGCTCTGCAAAGGGTGTACGCAGAGAAGACGGCACATATATCAGATTTGACGAAAATGCAGCCGTTATTATCAGAGATGATAAAAACCCAAGAGGAACCCGTATATTCGGGCCGGTAGCAAGAGAGCTTCGTGACCATGATTACATGAAGATCCTTTCGCTCGCACCGGAAGTTCTTTAATTCGGAGGTGCAGGTCATGAGTAACAAAGTTCACGTTAAAACAGGTGACACCGTTGTTGTTTTAAGCGGCACCGAAAAGGGCAAAAAAGGCAAAATAATGGCTGTTAGCCCGAAGGAGGGCAAGGTTATAATCGAAAAGGTAAACCTTGTTCAAAAGCACGTAAAGCCCCGCAGAATGGGTGAGCAGGGCGGTATAGTAGAAGCAGAAGGCGCTATGTATGCCAGCAAGGTTCAGATAGTTTGCCCGCATTGCGGCAAGCCTACCAGAGTAGGTCACAGAATACTTGACGACGGCAGCAGAGAACGCGTTTGCAAAAAATGCGGCGAGGCGCTTTAAGGAGGTAAAAACTAAATGCCAAGACTAAAGGATCTTTATCTCAAGGAAGCTGCTCCTGCTCTGATGAAGAAATTCTCTTATAAGAGTGTAATGCAGATTCCGAAGTTCGAGAAAATCGTCATAAATGTCGGCGCAGGCGAAGCAAGAGAGAACTCAAAGGCTATAGATGCTATTTCGGGCGACCTTGCAAAGATCACCGGTCAGAAGCCGATGGTTTGCCACGCTAAGAAATCAGTAGCTAACTTTAAGCTGCGTGAGGGTATGCCGATAGGCGTTAAGGTTACACTCAGAGGCGCTAAGATGTATGAGTTTATGGACAGACTCTTTAATGTAGCACTTCCCCGAGTACGTGACTTTCGCGGTATAAACCCGAATTCATTCGATGGCAGAGGTAACTATAATATGGGACTTAAGGAACAGCTTATCTTCCCGGAAATAGACTTCGACAAAATCGACAAGGTTCGCGGTATGGATATTTGCTTTGTAACTACAGCAAACACAGATGAAGAGGCAAGAGAGCTGCTCACAATTATGGGCGCACCTTTTGCAAAATAATAAGGAGGGATCAACGTGGCCAAGACATCAATGAAAATCAAACAGCAGAGAGAACCCAAGTTCTCTACCAGAGCATACAGCAGATGTAAGATCTGCGGCAGGCCGCACGCTTATCTCCGTAAATATGGTATATGCCGTATCTGCTTCAGAGAGCTTGCTTACAAGGGCGAAATTCCGGGTGTTAAGAAAGCCAGCTGGTAAGGCGATACTAAAGGAGGTAACCAACTATGCAGATTACAGACGCTATTGCAGATTTGCTTACGAGAATCCGTAACGCAAACACAGCAAAACACGATACAGTAGAAGTTCCTGCTTCAAACATAAAGAAGGCTATAACACAGATCCTTCTTGATGAGGGCTATATAAAGGCTTTCTCTGTTGTCGACGACAACAAGCAGGGCGTTATAAAGATCACACTGAAATACGGCGAGGGCAAGACCCCTGTTATAACAGGTCTCAAGAGAGTTTCAAAGCCCGGTCTTCGTATATACAGTGATGTAGAAAATATGCCGAAGGTCATGAAGGGTCTCGGCGTAGCTATCATCTCCACATCAAAGGGCGTTATGACAGATCGTCAGGCTCGTAAGGAGAATGTAGGCGGCGAGGTACTCGCATACATTTGGTAAGGGGGACGCACAGAAATGTCACGAATTGGAAGAAAACCCATAAATATTCCCGCCGGCGTTGACGTTACTATAGGCGACGGTGTTATTACAGTAAAGGGTCCCAAGGGATCACTTACAAAGAATTTTCATAAGAATATGAGCGTAAAGGTAGAGGGTACAGAGATACTCGTTACCCGTCCTAACGACGACAAGCAGAACCGTGCACTTCACGGTCTTACACGCTCGAACATACAGAATATGGTAGACGGTGTTACAAAGGGCTTTACAAAAGAGCTTGATGTCAACGGCGTCGGCTACCGTGTTCAGAAGAAGGGCAAGGACCTCGTTATGAACCTCGGTTATTCACACCAGGTAATCGTTTCCGATACGGACGATATAAAGATAGAGGCTCCTAACCCCAACAAGATCATCATAAGCGGTATTGACAAGCAGAAGGTCGGCCAGTTTGCTGCCGAAGTTCGCGAGAAACGTCCGCCGGAGCCTTATAAGGGCAAGGGCATCAAGTACGTTGATGAAGTCGTTCGCCGCAAGGAAGGTAAAGCCGGTAAGGGCAAAAAGTAATTTAAGGAGTGAAACATTATGGTTAATAAGCCGGATACAAACAAAGCAAGGCTTAAAAGACACAAGAGAGTACGCAGCAAGATCAGCGGTACTGCAGAACGTCCCCGCCTTAACGTATTCCGCTCCACCAACAACATCTATGCACAGGTCATTGATGATGTTAAGGGCGTTACACTTTGCTCTGCATCAAGTCTTGACAAGGAGATCGATGTTTACGGCGGAAACAAGGACGCAGCACGCAAGGTCGGCGAGCTTATCGCAAAGAGAGCAGCTGACAAGGGCATCACCGCTGTTGTATTTGACAGAGGCGGTTATATATTCCACGGCCGTGTAAAAGAGCTGGCCGAAGGCGCTCGTGAGGGCGGTCTCAAGTTCTAAGTAAAGGAGGAGTAACTTTGGCTAAGATCGACGGATCAACATTAGATTTAAAGGAGCACGTTGTTGCTATAAACCGTGTATCCAAAACCGTTAAGGGCGGTCGTATATTCAAGTTTGCTGCTCTTGTCGTAGTAGGTGACGGCAACGGTACAGTAGGCTTTGGTATAGGTAAAGCAGGCGAGGTTCCGGACGCTATACGCAAGGGTATAGAGGACGCTAAAAAGAACCTGAAAAAGATCTCTCTGAGAGGTACAACAATACCCCACGAGGTAACAGGCATCTATGGTGCAGGCAAGGTTCTTATGAAGCCCGCAGCACCCGGTACCGGCGTTATCGCAGGCGGTCCCGTTCGTGCCGTTGTAGAAGCAGTCGGCATAAAGGACATAAGAACAAAGGCTCTTCGCTCAAACAACCCCTGTAACGTAGTTCGCGCTACACTTGCAGGACTTGAGAGCCTCAGAACAGCAGACGAGGTTGCGGCTATTCGCGGCAAGACTGCAAAAGAAATACTTTGATTTGGGAGGTCGCAAATATGGCACAGCTTAAGATCACTCTTAAAAAGAGCTTAATAGGCAGACAAAAGGACCAGATTGCTACTGCCCACTCACTGGGACTTACAAAGCCGGGCAATACAACAGTACAGCCCGACAATGTACAGACACAGGGCAAGATCAACAAGATAAGTCACCTTGTAGAGGTAACACAAGCTTAAGAGGAGGTGCTTAATAATGAATTTGCACGAACTTTCACCGGCAGAGGGCTCAACAAGACCCTCTAAGAGAATAGGCAGAGGCCATGGCTCAGGTCAGGGCAAAACCGCCGGCAAGGGACACAAGGGTCAGAAGGCTCGTTCGGGCGGCAGCATCCGCGCTGGCTTCGAAGGCGGTCAGATGCCTCTTCAGAGAAGAATCCCGAAAAGAGGCTTCAACAATATATTTGCTAAAAAAATCACAGCAATAAATGTATCAGCACTCGAGGTATTTGATAACGATGCCGAAGTAACTGCACAGGCTCTTATAGAGAAGGGTATAGTAAAGAAGGAATATGACGGTATCAAAATTCTCGGTAACGGTACGCTCACAAAAAAGCTTAACGTAAAGGTAGCCGCTTACTCAGAATCCGCCAAGCAGAAG
>JAHKXX010000031.1 GCA_020627425.1 bacterium | reverse complement strand
CCTCGCAGTGACAGTCAACGAGAAATTTATATAGTAAGGAAGAGAATCAATGAATAAAGACCGAATCATAAGATGTATAACCTCGGACGGAGCAGTAATGGTATGTGCAGCAGAAACATCACAGCTTGTTTATACTGCATCAAAACTCCATCTGACCTCTGCTGTTGCAAGCGCGGCTCTCGGAAGGCTGCTGACGGCGGCAGCTATTATGGGGGCACAGCTAAAAAGCGACAAATCAAGCATTACACTGAGGATAAACGGCGATAACAGTAAGACAGGAGCCGTTATAGCCGTATCCGACAGCAAGGGAAATATTCGCGGATATTTACAGAATCCCGACTGTCAGACAACCTATTATGATAACGGAAAACTGAATGTATCGGATGCAGTAGGAAAAACAGGCGTACTCAACGTTATGAAGGACTACGGCAGCGGAGAACCGTATATAGGTATGGTTCCGCTTGTATCTGGAGAAATAGCCGAGGATATTACAAGCTATTACGCAACAAGCGAACAGATACCGACTGTCTGCGCTCTCGGAGTTTTGCTCGACAAGGAGGATCACAGTGTACTGCTTTCGGGAGGGCTGCTGATACAACTGCTGCCGGGGGCTGATGACAGCACAATAGACAAGGTAGAGCAGTGTGTCTCAAAGCTGGAGCCGGTAACTACTATGCTTGCAAAGGGTATGTCTATGGAGGATATATGCAGGACAGCTCTTGATGGCTTCAATGTAGAAGTTCTGGACGAAATGCCGCTGAAATATGCCTGCTCGTGCAGCAGAGAAAAGGTAATAAATGCCTTTATCACCATGCCCGATGATGATATACGCGCTATGGCTGACGAGCTTGGCTATGCCGAAGCACTGTGTCATTTTTGTAAAAAGAAATACCGTTTTTCAAAGCTACAGCTTGAGAACATAATCAAGCAGAAGCACGACACCACAGACAGAAATGACAGCGAAACGGAGTGAGTTGACTTGATATTTGTGCTGTGTATTGACGATAAAAACGGGCTGAGTTTTAACGGTCGCCGTCAGAGCCGTGACCGCGTGCTGATTGACCGGCTTATAAGAATGCTTCCCGATAAAACAATAAATATAAAAAGCTACTCCTCTCCCCTTTTTGAAAAATACATTGACAGGGTGAACGTATCCGAAGAGCTACCCGATAAACTAAAAAACGGCGAGGTGTTTTTCTCTGAAAACCTCGATCCTGCACCCTTTAAGGACAGCATAGAAAAGCTTATATTGTTTAAATGGAACAGGGTCTATCCCTCGGACAAAAAAATGACTCTCGAACTATCGGATTTTTCACTTATAAACAGTAAGGACTTTACCGGAAGCTCGCATGATAAAATTACTGTATCGGAGTATACAAGATGAAGAATAAACAGCTCAGAGCTTTTGTTTCTTTGGTGTTGTCGCTCTGTATCCTGTTATGCGGCTGCGAACCTTACCTGTTCTATCAGGACAGCAGCGAACCTTCGTTCACCTTGGAAACAATACCCGAATTTACCGAATATCCCTATATTGTGATAAACGACAATGAACCGTATTTTACAGAAAAAGAATACTCGACCGTCTCATTTGAAACATATTCACAGCTTGACAGTCTGGGCAGATGCGGTGTGGCTTATTCGTGTATCGGCAAAGACCTGATGCCTACTAAGCCGCGCGGAAGTATCGGTCAGGTGAAGCCTACCGGCTGGCAAACCGTAAAGTATAACTGTGTTGACGGCAAGTATCTGTACAACCGATGTCATCTGATAGGATTTCAACTTACGGGTGAAAACGCGAACAAACTGAACCTGATAACAGGTACGAGGTATCTTAATACCGAGGGTATGCTGCCGTTTGAAAACCTTGTGGCTGACTATATAAAAGAGACCGATAATCATGTACTGTACAGGGTTACTCCGATTTTTAAAGACAGCGAGCTTGTGGCAAGAGGAGTCGAGATAGAGGCTTATTCTGTCGAGGACAACGGCGAAGGAGTTTGCTTTAATATATACGCTTATAACGAACAACCGCAGATAACCATTGACCACGCTACGGGAAAAAGCAAATATACAGGATAAAAAAACAGCACACCGGCTTAGTTTTGTAAAGTCGGTGTGCTGTTTTACTGTGTCCGATCAATCGAAAACAAAAGGACAGATCGTTTAATACTCATCATTGCTGTCATGAGGCGAGCGTATGCTTACCATTACAAATTGTTCCCAGAGGTACCATTTATCCTCTATCCTGTGCAGACTGACATAACGCGGATTATCGGCTCCGCCGGAGCGGATATACAGCTTTGCGAAGTCCTTGTTTACATAGGAATACGCGTCCTCAAAAATCGTGACAGAGTAAGGTATTTTCGGGGTATAATGATTCTGAGGAGTAGCTCCCGCGAAATACGAGAAGGGAATATACTCCTGATCCATAAACCTCTCTTTAAGAAACTGTATTTCAAACTCGCCGAGAGATTTCGGGCCCTTCAGGTAATTCAGCATCTTTACAGCTTCCTCGCTGTCCGTTGAAAACCGGGCAAGAGCCGCTATACACAGAGCGCTGGTCATAAAGGGTGTAGACAGGGATGCCTCATCGCGTTTTTTCAGTTCCCCGAGCGTCTGGGGCAGTGTATTAAAAACAAAGGTCTGCTCCTTTGGATGGTCGCTAT
>JAHKXX010000262.1 GCA_020627425.1 bacterium | reverse complement strand
GTATCACTGTTTCTTACAGTCGCAGCCTGTCTGGCAGTTATTATTATGACAAAAATCAATTTTATTTTCTACTTAAAAAGTATGAAGGTAATTCTTTTTGTTATTATACTTACAGGGGTCATTAATCTTTTTTACGGCTCCGGCAAAGTATTATTTGAGTGGGGAATTATAATAATAACCGAAGGCGGTATAAGTACGGCTTTATTTGTCTGTATACGACTCAGTGCCCTTATGCTGATAAGCTCTGTGCTTACATATACTACAACTCCTACCGATCTTACCTATGCCATGGAGAGGCTTATGTCGCCCTTGAAAATTTTACGTATCAAGCCGCATGAAATTGCTCTGATGATGTCTGTTGCACTGCGTTTTATACCTGTGCTTCTGATTGAATCGGATAGAATAATGAATGCCCAGAAATCACGCGGAGCAGATATGGAAAGCGGCAATCTTTTCAAAAGAGTGCGTTCGTTTATTCCTGTGATAATACCGCTTTTTGTTTCCTCAATACGGCACGCGAACGATCTTGCCATAGCTATGGAATGTCGATGCTATAACGGAAGTGAGGGCAGAACAAGAATGCGAGTGCAACGGTTTAAGCTGTCTGATTTTGTTGCTTTTTTGTTTACGGCATTCGTTACAGCCGGTGTGGTTATTTTAGGTATTCTTTTTTGAATAAAGGAAATAATATGCGAAATTTACTTGTTACAATTTCTTATGACGGAAAACCCTATCACGGATGGCAGATACAGGAGAATGCTGTTTCGGTTCAGGAGGTTTTTCAGCGGGCTTTAGGTAAAATAATAGGAACCGTCCCTGATATAAAGGGCTGCAGCAGAACGGACGCAGGGGTCCATGCAAATATGTACTGTATCAATTTTTTTACAGACCATACTATTCCGTGTGAAAGACTTGTTGCGGCTTTGAATACTTTTTTGCCGCCGAGTATTGCCTGCTTTGATGTTAAGGAAGTTGGGGCTGATTTTCATGCACGCTATTCCTGCAAGGGAAAGGAATATATATATAAGATATGGAACAGCGAAATAAAGAATCCTTTTCTTGACGGCTATGCTCTGCACTATTGGTATAAGCTTGATGAAAAGCTTCTTGACAGTGCTTCCTCAAAGTTTATCGGCAGACACGACTTTACATCATTTTGTACTGTTGATAAAAACAGGAGAAAAGGCGATTTTCACAGAACAATAAAAAATGCGTCCGTCACTCGCGACGGTGATATGGTTACTATAACCGTAGAGGCAGACGGATTTCTGTATAATATGGTAAGAATTATTGTAGGTACCCTTTTGCAGACAGCGCAGGGTAAAATAGAACCCGAGGATATTCCCGGAATAATCAGCGCATTAGACAGATCCAAGGCCGGACCTACAGCTCCTCCGCAAGGGCTGTACCTTAACAGGGTGATATACTAAAATTCCGAAAGGACTTTTACATATGAAAAAAATCAAGGGAAGATATCAAAATAAAGACAGGCGCGTCATAGACCGCGAATATATGAGCTATGAGGATGTACCTATTGAGGACTATCGTGATGAAGAACCTATACCAAAGAATCTGACAAAAAAATTTCTGAAGGTTTTTCTGATACTCTTTATCTCTGTTGTAGTTGTTCTTGCGCTTACTAATATCAACAGTCTTACACCTGATAATATTTCACATTGGTTTCAGTATGACCTTCTGGGTAAAACAGAGGGTGACGGATACCCCATAAAATATAACGGAACCAATGTAAAAGCACAGAACTTTGAGCTGATGGAGAGTTGTCCTGTTTATTGCAGCGATACTACCTTTGCCGTATTGAATTCCAACGCTGGCCTTTACCAGGAGGCACAGCATTCCTTTGCTAATCCTTCAATGAACGTGAATGCGGGTTATTCCTTGATCTATAATATAAACGCAACGGGATACAAAATAATAAATCGTGAAAAAATAATTCGTTCCTCCTCGGCAAAAGGTAAGATATTTTGTGCTGATATATCCAAAAACGGTGTTTACGCCTTGCTAACAGAGGGCAAGGATTATTTATCACAGCTTATAGTTTATCGTAATGATAACCTTGAAAAGTACAGATATAACTTTGCTGATTATTATGTGAATCGTGTTGCACTCAATTCCGATGGCTCACGTGCTGTTCTCTCGGGTGTATCAGCAAAAAACGGAGGACTTGTTTCGGTAATATATATTCTCGATTTTTCTCAGGAAAACTATCTGCAAAAATACGAGGTAGAGGACAGAATAATATATGATGTAAAATATCTTAACAGCGGAAACGTAATTGCCGTAGGCGAAAGCTCAGCTTATTATATCAACGTCAATGATAACAAGAAAACGGATATACCGTATAATTCAAGAGTTCTTACTAATTACGCATTGGATCGTGAGGACGGACTGCTCCTGTCACTTTCACAAAACCCGGATGGTAAAGAATGTGACGTGATAATGATTAATAACAGGGGAGAGCAGATCGCAAGTATTAGCACAGGTAAAAGTATACAGTCAATGGACTACAGGAACAACAGGATCGCTATCTTGTTCACTGATTCTCTTTGTCTTTACTCAATGAACGGCGATGTACTGTCTACTGTGCAAAGTGAAATAGGTACAAAAAAGATCTGCTTTTACAGTGACAGTACCCTGTATACTCTCGGGAAAAGCCAGATTTCTCAGGTAAAAATGAATTTAAAATAAAGCCACATATCAACAAAAATACAAGCTCCAAAAGAAAGGGCGATGTCCCTAGCGGAAAAAAACTAAAACTGAATAGGATACAGAAAAGCTGTCTTGTAATCCAAGGCAGCTTTTTAAAAAACACGCTCACCGATAGGTCAGACAGACTCAAAGTGAGCGTGTTTCTATTTTGAAAGCTTCTTTTCTTCTCCGTTACTGCATAGC
>JAHKXX010000261.1 GCA_020627425.1 bacterium | reverse complement strand
GTTCGTTGCTGCTGAACACAGCACATCCGCAGAGAGACATACAAAGCACAAGAGCCGGCAGTGCCGATATATACTTTTTAATGGTAATTCCCTCCGTGTCGTTAAAAGCTTTGCTTTCAACAAGCAAAGGCAAGCCGTCGGCTTGCTGTCGTTCAGGGGGAGATTTTTACTCCCACTGAACGGATATATGGCACCCGCCGCCTTAGAGGCGGGGGACATACTTTGCGGTTATAAGCTTTGCTTTGTGGTTATTTCAGTCTCTGTCCGCAGGAAAAGCAGAAGCTTGAGTCTCCTGCATTGTTTGTTCCGCACTGTGGGCAAAATACAGTTTCTGTCACGGGTATCTGTTTCGGAGACTGCTGTGGGTGCTGTGTGCTGTTTTGGGCAGGCTGACCGCTGTACTGCTGCGAACTTTGGCTCTGCTGTGGGTACTGCGTGCCGTTTTGAGCAGGCTGTCCGCTGTACTGCTGCGCATACTGGTTCTGTTGTGGGTACCGGGCGCCGTTCGGGGCAGTCTCATAGACCTTATACTGTTCCAGCATAAATGTCGACGGCGGAATATTCAGTACCGACGGCATAACTCCGAGCATAGAAGATGCATATCCCGTAAGATCGCGGTCGTATTTTTTAAAATTTGCACCGAATGCCTGCACAATTGAAAAATGAATATTTACAGCCGTTCCGCCCTGATAAGGTATAAAGTGTATATTGCATGCGCCGCCGTTCATATTGTAGGTGAACGAATAGCTAAGCCCGAAAGCTATGGTATGATATTTTTCTATTTTACAGCTTCTGCCCATACGGTTCACGGCAGAGCTCCAATATGCGTTGTAGGTATCGTAAATATTTCTCGGATAATAATATATAATGTCACGGATCATAATTTTCACCCTATTAAAAACGCCCCGACAAAAATTGACGGGGCGAAAAGTAATTTACCAAGTATTCGCGCTGTTAAAAGCTCTGCTTTTAACAAACAGCATAGCAAGCAATGCCTACTCTGTGTTTATCAGCCAAGCTCAGCAAAATATTTTATTGTTCTAACCATCTGGCTTGTGTAGCTGTTCTCATTGTCATACCAGGAAACAACCTGTACTTCGTAGAGATCATCAGCTATCTTGCTAACCATTGTCTGAGTAGCGTCAAAGAGTGAACCGTATCTCATACCGATAACGTCAGAAGAAACTATCGGATCCTCGTTGTAGCCGAAGGACTCGGAAGCAGCAGCCTTCATAGCAGCGTTGATGCCGTCTACTGTAACGTCTGCGCCCTTTACTACAGCTGTAAGTATTGTTGTAGAACCTGTCGGAACCGGTACACGCTGTGCAGAACCGATGAGCTTGCCGTTCAGCTCGGGGATAACAAGACCTATAGCCTTTGCAGCACCTGTAGAGTTAGGAACGATGTTAGCAGCACCTGCTCTTGCTCTTCTGAGGTCGCCCTTTCTGTGAGGACCGTCGAGGATCATCTGATCGCCTGTGTAAGCATGGATAGTGCTCATGATACCGCTCTGGATGGGAGCGTAGTCGTTAAGAGCCTTAGCCATAGGAGCGAGGCAGTTTGTTGTACAAGAAGCAGCGGATATGATCTTGTCGTCTGTTGTAAGAGTCTTTTCATTAACGCTGTAAACGATAGTCGGCAGATCGTTGCCTGCGGGAGCAGAAATAACAACCTTCTTAGCGCCTGCATCAAGGTGAGCCTGTGACTTAGCCTTTGAGCAGTAGAAACCTGTGCACTCGAGAACTACGTCTACACCGATCTCTCCCCAGGGAAGCTCAGCAGCGTTAGCCTTTGCATAGATAGTAAGAGTCTTACCGTCTACTGTAAGAGTACCTGCCTCGTCGTCTGCGGATACAGTGTGAAGATTCTCACCTATTCTGCCGCAGTAACCGCCCTGTGCGGTATCAAACTTCAGAAGATTAGCGAGCATTGAAGGCTTTGTAAGATCGTTTATAGCAACAACCTCGTAACCCTCTGCACCGAACATCTGTCTGAATGCAAGACGGCCTATACGGCCAAAACCATTAATAGCAACTTTAACTGACATTGGAAAAACCTCCTAATATATTTTTCATACACTATTTTACCTCATTTCAAAGGAAATTACAAGTAATTTATAGAAATTTCTTCTAAGAAAACTATATCATAGATCTCCTATGACCATATCAGCTGTGCATGACAGTCATAGTCCCAGTTTTCATTCCACGAGGAGGACGCGGAGCTTTTGGTGTTCATATATATTTTCTGGGTTGCCTTGGTTCCCGAAAAAACGCTGTCGCCTATATATCCGACCGACGGGGGTATACTTATGCTGCTCATAGAAACACATCCGTCAAAAACGCTGTCACCTATATATTTGATCTTTTCCGGGAGACTCACGTTGCCGAGCTTTTCACAGCCGAAAAATATTCCGTTTTCAAGTCTTGTAAGCCTTGTGGGCAAAACGGCAGATGTCATGCTTTTACAGCCGAAGAATGCATACTCTCCTAAAGATGCGACCGAATCCGGCAGCTCTGCTACTCTAAGCTTTTCGCAGCCGTAGAAGGCGTTGCTGCCGATAATTTTCGTGTTTTTTGAAAAATGTACACTTTTGAGTGCGGTACAGCCCTCAAACACGCTGTCGCCCAGATACTGTACTGAATCGGGAATGTCTGCCGATTTAAGGCTTGTGCAGTTGTAAAAGGTGTACCCGTCTATCTTTCTTATACCGCTTTCAAGCGTCAACTCTGAAAGGGACTCACAGTCACTGAACGCATTGTAGGATATAGTACCGACGTTTTTCGGTATCGTTATTTTTTTAAGAGAGCTGCAGCCGGAAAAAGAGTACTCTCCTATTTTTTTAAGCTCCGGCGAAAAGGCAAAGTCACTAAGAGCGCCGCAGTCCTTAAACGCGTAATTTCCTATCTCCTCACAGTTTACCTTAAAGCTTATTGTTTCAAGACGGTTGCAGCCCGTAAAAGCAAACGGCTCTATTTTTTTTATTGTACCGCCCGATACGGTCACGAGTGACGGGCAGTAGGAAAAAACGCGCTCGTGAAGCTCGGTTATACCCTTTGGCAGGTCTATAACAGACAGTGAACTGCACTTGCCAAAGGCGTTTTCTCCTATCTCGCTTAGTCCCGGGGGGAGTTCTACCTTCTTTACTGCGGTACATTCATAAAAAGCCCAGTCACCGATACTGCTCACGGTTTTCGGTATTACTATCGTGTCTGCACTTCGGCAGCGCGTAAACGCCGCCGTGTCAATTGTCTTTACACCGTTTGGTATATTTATTTTTTCAAGGCTGACGCAGCCGTCAAAGGTATACGGCTCTATCGTTGTAAGTCCTGCGGGCAGCTTTATTTTTTTCAGGCTCTCACAGCCCATAAAGGCATATGCGCCTATTTTTTTGACCGTCTGCGGTATATCCGCCGATTCTATAGATCCAAAGTCCCTGAACAGCTCTCTGTCAAGCTCTGTTATGCCGCTGTTCATTTCCAGAGACGTTACCTTGTCGGATATACGCTGCCACTCCGGAGGAGCCGATACTCTGCCGCTGCCCCATATCCTCAGAATGCCGTCCTCAAATGACCACTGCGCGTTTTCTCCGCAGCTGCCCTGTACAGGATAAAACAGACCCTGTGCGGCATACATCATAAAAACAGCAGCCGCCGCAAGCAGCAAAAAAGCAACCGCAGCTATCACGGCAACGGCCTTTTTGCTTATGCTTTTTTTCTTACTGTGTTCGTTCATTTTTTTACCCTGTTTTCTGTAATTATCGCTGCGGCTGTGACGATACCGAAACAGAGGAGTTCTGTGATGATGTATCGGATACAGCGCTTACCTGTGATACCTCAGATATCTCGGAAACTTCGGATAATCCGGATACCTCTGAGGTTTCCGATACTTCAGAGCTGTCGGTATCAAGGGAGACCTCCGACTGCTGTGAAGCGTCTGTCTGTTTTTTTGTACCCGTCCATACTATCCTTGCTCTGCAGCTGTCGTTCCAGTTGTCGCCCCAGGTCTCTGCCGGCTCTGCCATGTCGTACATATATACAGTCTGCTCCTTGCCCCAGTAAACAAAGGCAAAATTTCCAAGCTGTGTCACCGTATCCGGTATATACATTTCCTTTATTGAAGTACAGTAGCTGAACGCATAGTCGCCTATTGAAGTAAGCTTTGCCGAAAGGCTGAGGGAAGGGAGCGAAGTGCATTTTTCAAACGCCTTATTTCCTATGCTTGTAAGAGTATAAGGGAGACTCACGCTTTTAAGCTCTTTACAGCCGCTGAACATCTCTTCGCTGAGGGTGGATATTCCGTTTGGAACAGAGATCTCTCTGAGGGCTGTGCACTTCTTAAAGGCAGCGGAGCCTATAGAGCGCAGCGTAGCAGGCAGCTTTACTGTGACAAGGGATTTGCACGATAAGAATGCTCCGCTTTTTATAGCCGTCACTCCCTCGGGAACGGAAAAAGTCTTTAGAGACTCACAACCGGCAAAGGTATCGGCGTTTATTTCCTTGATACCGGAGGGTAGCTCCAGAGTGCCGAGCGCGGTACATTTCTCAAAGGCGTTGTTGCTTATTGATTTAATCGTATCCGGAAGCGTCAGCGAAGCGAGTGACGCACAACCCATAAACGCGCCGTAGCCGATGGACTCCGTGCTGCTGCTTAGGGTTATCTCCTGTAGTGAAGCACAGTTTGCAAAGGCTCTGCGGGGAATTACGGTGATGTTCTCCGGAAGCTTTATCTTCTCCAGTGCTTCGCAGCCGCAGAAGACATTCTTTGCAAGAGAGGTGATCGACTCCGGCAGCTCTATACTTTTAAGAGCCGGGCATTTTTCAAAGGCGGACTCTCCTATTTTGATGATACCGTCAGGCAGGTCTGCCTTTTGCAGCGAACGGCAGTTATAAAATGCCCTGTTGCCGATCTCCATAACGGAGTCGGGAATGTTTACTGCAGTCATATTGCGGCAGCCCGAAAAGGCGTCGTCACCGATAGCGGTAACGCCCTCGGGAATAGAAACGCTCTTTATTCTCGCGGAATATCTTTTCCAGTGAGACTCGACTTTACCGTCTATTGTTCCCGTACCCTTTATGGTAAGATGACCTTCCTTATCAAGGTGCCATGTAAGGTTTACTCCGCATTTACCGTCAGCCTCCTGTACAAAGGCACCGGAATTATACATCCATCCGAAAACAGCCGCCGCAGCCACAAGCACCAGGACGCAGATCGTTATGATTATAACGGGCTTGTTTACTGCTTTTTTCTCTCTTGTCTTGTATCCGTCCGGCTCATAATCGAGTATTTCGGTCTGTAGCTCTATTACATTTTCTCCATTGCTTTTTTTCTTGTCCTTGTTCAGTTCTATCTCCGACATAATAAGCTCCTCACATATTTTTAAAAGCCTTGCTTGGGGCAGGCAAAGATTCAGCCGATGACAGCCCCTGTTATCATTTCGGGGGTGCTTACAAATACCGGCTTGCCTATGGTATAATACTCTTCCATTTCTTCTCTTGTACCGTAGCCGTACAGACATCCGATAAAATCGCAGCCAAGCCTTGCCGCTCCTTCGGCGTCATATTTTGTATCGCCGAGCATTACGATCCTGTCGGACGGCGAGCGTCTGAGCCGATCAATGACATACCTCATAACTCCGGGCTTGTCGGCACGGGGCTGCTCCCCCTGCGGCACCTGACCCGCAAGAGCATTTGCGCCGCCGACTATATCAAAATACTTGTCTATTTTCAGCAGGCTTATTATCCTGTCCGCAAAAAGCTGGTACTTTGTTGTCGCCACTCCGAGCCTTACTCCGTTTTTTCTGAGTGTATCCAGCACCCCGGTCAGTCCGTCGTACACACGGTTTTTGTAAATACCGCTTTCGGAAAAGTGCTTTTTGTATATTTCGACCCCGAGCCGTGCGTCTTCATCGGAAAAGCCGTTTCTTTTAAGGCTGTCGTACATAGGTGGTCCTATAAAGCGCGACAGCTCGTAACTATCCGGCAGAGGTCTGTTCATATCCTTAAATATCATTTTTACACAGTCGAGTATTCCCTCTCCCGACTCGCTGAGCGTTCCGTCAAGATCAAAAAGAGCTATTTCGTAGTTTCTCATTTATACTTCCATATCCTTTGTTGACAGTGATATTCTTCCCTTTTTCTCGTCCACCCCGAGTATTTTTACCGTTATTACATCGCCGACGCTCAAAACCTCGGAGGGGTGCTTTATTCTTCTGGTGCTTATCTCTGATATATGAAGAAGTCCATCCTGATGTACACCTATATCCACAAAAGCACCAAAGTCAACGACATTTCTGACGGTTCCCTTCAGCGTCATACCGGTTTTCAGATCCTTGATGTCAAGCACATCGCTGCGAAGCAGCGGCGGCGGCAGCTCGTCACGGGGATCGCGCCCCGGCTTTGTTATTTCTGAGATAATATCGCAAAGGGTCGGGATACCGATACCCGTCTGAAGGGATATTTTGTCAAGTCCTATTTTTTCGGCAGCGTCCTTTAGTCCGTCTGCCCTCTTATTTATTATATCCTCCTCGGTATAGCCGCACATTGAAAGCAGCTTTTTTGCCGCGTCGTAGGATTCGGGGTGTACTGCGGTACGGTCAAGAGCCTCCTTGCTCTCGGATACCCTGAGAAATCCTGCGCACTGCTGAAAAGCCTTGGGACCGAGCTTCGGTACCTTTTTCAGTTCGTTCCTTGAAGCAAACGCGCCGTTCTCCTCGCGGTAGGCTACGATGTTTGCGGATATAGTCTTGTTTATTCCGGCAATATGTGACAGCAGTGCCGGCGAGGCTGTGTTCAGATCGGCTCCTACACTGTTTACACAAGCCTCTACTACTCCGTCAAGTGCGTCGCTGAGCTGCTTTTTCGGCATATCGTGCTGATACTGCCCGACTCCTATCGCCTTTGGCTCTATCTTCACAAGCTCGGACAGCGGATCCTGAAGACGTCTGGCTATAGAGACGGCGCTTCTCAGCGTCAGATCAAGCTCCGGCATTTCCTCTGCGGCAAGCTTTGATGCGGAATATACTGACGCGCCGGCTTCACTTACCACCATATACTCTACCTTTTGATCTATTTCGGAGATACACTCTGCGGTAAATATTTCTGTTTCCTTTGACGCGGTACCGTTGCCTATGGCTATGACTCCTACGTTATATTTTTTTATGAGTCTTTTCAGTGTTTCCTTTGATCTCTGTACCTCGTTCTTGCCGTGCGTGGGATAGATAACGGCTGTATCAAGTACTCTGCCGGTAGAATCGAGCACGGCTGTCTTGCAGCCTGTCCTGTAGCCGG